>DATFML010000326.1:0-2787 GCA_035266965.1 Gammaproteobacteria bacterium | reverse complement strand
TTTCCGTGTTTTCCGTGTTTTCCGTGTTTTCCGTGGCGCATTTCAAGTGGCAGCGGCCGGCGCGACGGGGAGGTGGAAGTCGAAGCAGGTGCCGGCTTCCGAGCCGCTGGCCACGCGGATCGGACTGTCGTGCAGATCGAGGATGCGCTTGGCGATGGCGAGACCCAGGCCCGCGGTGCCGGCGGCTTCGCCCTTGCCGGGATGGGCCTGATAGAAGCGGTCGAATACATGGGGCAGGTCCTGGTCGTCGATGCCGGCGCCGTTGTCGGTGACCCTCACGCCGATACGGGCACCGCTGTGCTGCAGCGAAACCTGCACCTCGCCGCCCGGCCGGGTATGGCGCAGGGCGTTGTCCAGCAGGTTCTCCAGGACGCGCTCGATCAGGGCGATGTCCGCATTTACCAGCGGCAGCTCGCGGGGCACGTCCGCGCTCAGCGCCACGTCCTTGTGTTCGGCCTGCAGCTGGAATTTCATGGCCACGTCCTGCACCAGATCGCCGAGGGCGAACGGCTCGCGGTTCACGCGGGTCTGTCCCGAATCCAGTTTGGCGAGCTCGAACAGCTCGGTGACCAGTTGCCCCAGGCGCTCGCTATGCCGGATGGCCACTTCCACATAGTGGCGCTTTTCCTCGGCGGTGAGGGTGCTGTCCTTCAGCAGCAGGGTTTCCAGATAGCCCTGCAGGGACGCGATGGGCGTGCGCAGGTCGTGGGACACGTTGGCCACCAGCTCGCGGCGCAGGCTGTCGGTCTGTTTGAGCGCCTGTACCTGGGCGGTGATGCGCTCGGCCATGTGCCGGAACGTGGTGCCCAGGCGGCCTACCTCGTCCTGGGAGTCCAGATTCAGGGCCCGGGCGGCGGCCGGGTCCTCGAAGTCGCTGGCCTGGAAGGCGGCCATGGCGGAATCCAGCCGGCGCAGCCGCCGGGTGAGCAGATGGAACAGCACCAGACCGAACAGTGCGCCCAAAGCCAGACTGGCGACCACCGTGGTGACGCTCAGGCGTCCGATCAGGTTGCTCTGCAGCAGACCGGCTACCGAGTCGAGTTGCTCGCCGCCCAGAATGACGTACAGATAGCCGTCCGGATCCACTGCGGGGCCGATGGGGGCGACCGAAAAAATCTTCCTGCCGGTGGGATCCCGCGGATCGTCGCCGACGATGGGCAGCATGTTGTCATGGTCCATAAAGCGGTACACGGGCTTGAGGTTCACCCGTATCCGCTTCACTTTGCCGGGTGGTGCCGAGTACGCCAGGATACGGCCGTGCCGGTTCAGCAGGTAGACCTCGATGCTGGGATTGACGGCCATGTAGGTGCTGAAGATTTCCTTCAGCAGGGTCTTGTCGAACTCGCCGTCCCGCAGGGTCAGACCTTTTTCCGCCACCAGGTTGTGGGCCAGGGTGCGGTTGAGATTCTGTTCCACCTGCTCCTGGTACAGGCGGGTGGAGTACAGGGTAATGGCGATGTACAACGCGCCGGTCACGCACAGCACCCCCACCAGTACCGCCGATATGCGGGCATAGAGGGACTTAAACATGGCGGCCGGCCTCGCTGACCGGCTCGAACAGCTTATAGCCCACGCCCCACACGGTCAGAATGTAACGCGGCTCCGAGGGATTGGTCTCTATCTTGGCCCGCAGGCGGTTGATGTGGGAGTTGACGGTATGTTCGTAGCCGTCATGGCCCGGTCCCCACACCAGATCCAGCAGCTGCGAACGGGAGTAGACCCGCCCCGGGTGGCTGGCGAACTGGAGCAGCAGGTCGAACTCCTTGCCGGTGAGCTGTACCGTTTGTCCGCGCTGTATGACGGTGCGCTTCTGGGGGTCGATGGTCAGCTCGCCCACCTCGATGGGCCGGCTGTCGCGGTTCTCGGCGCCGCCCTGGGACAGGGCATCCACCCGCCGGAACAGCGCCTTCACCCGTGCCAGCAGCTCGCGGATGCTGAACGGCTTGGTCAGGTAGTCGTCGGCGCCCAGCTCCAGGCCCAGCACCCGATCCAGCTCGGCGGATTTGGCGGTCAGGATGAGGATGGGGACGTAGCCGGGGCGGGTGCGCACCTGCCGGCACAACTCCAGTCCATCCATGTCCGGGAGCATGAGGTCGAGGATGATCAGATCGTAGTCGCCGCGGCCGGCCTGGCGCAGGCCGCTGTCGCCGTCGCTCGCCACCGTCACGTCACAGCCGAGATCGCGCAGATGCAGCTCCAGCAGGTGCGCGATGTCGGCATGATCCTCCACCACCAGAATCCGGCGCTTCACGGGGCGTTGTTCCTCGCCTAGCACGAGTGTGACAAATGGCACAGCGATTGCGTCACAGAACGTCCATTCTATGCGGGTGCTGTGATGCCTTAAGTTAACACGTAATTGACGTTTGGGATGCCCCGGACTGGATGGCATGTGTTCCAGGGAGGTCCCGCCAGCGGCCGGCCACAACGATAACTGCCGGTCGGGGAGTCAGAAATCCAATAATCAGATACGGAGGATTCACCATGGCAAGCTTCGCCAGACTGCGCTGCAGGCTCGCGCTTATTCTCTCTTCTCTATTGATGGTCGCCGCCACCTGCGCCCATGCGGACGAGCACAGTAACGTCATCCCGGTCAATCAGGTCCGCGGGCCTCTGTCGGTGATGGTGCTCGGCTCCGGCGGCCCCATGGCCTTCGCCGGCGGGCGCGCCAGCGCCGGTTACCTGATCTTCGTGGACGGCACGCCCCGCATCCTGATGGACATGGGCGGCGGCACCTTCAAGAGCCTGGCCATGAGCGGCGCCAATATCCACACCGTGGACCTGATGCTG
>DATFML010000325.1:0-3320 GCA_035266965.1 Gammaproteobacteria bacterium | reverse complement strand
GCCGGTCGATCTGCGCACGGCCGCGCTGGTGGTGGCCATCGAGCGGCTGGCGCGGGTGACCCAGGAGCTCGGATTGTGGCCGTGAGCGCCTTCGGCATTGCAGCGCACCGCCCGGGCAGTTCCGCCGCCGGGCGAACCTTGCGGTGCCCGGCGCTCTTCTCTACCCTCTCGCTCCCGCAGTGACGGCGTTGCCAGGACCACCCGTTGACCGAATCGCCAGACCCCCACCGTCCCGACCCGCAGTCGGAAGCCGCCGCGCGGCCGCTCAGCGGCTCGCTGGTGTTGATCATGGCGATCGCCACCGGCATCGCGGTTGCCAACATCTATTATGCCCAGCCGCTGCTGGATACCCTGGGTCGGGCGTTCGGCGTCGCCACCCATACGGCCGGCCTGATCGTGACGGTGACCCAGGTGGGATACGCCGTGGGACTGATGCTGGTGGTCCCGCTCGGCGACCTGCTGGAGCGCCGGCGACTGGTGGTGGCGGTCACCGTGTGCTCGAGCGCTGCGCTGGCCTTCGCCGCCATGGCGCCCGATATCAGCCTGTTCGTGGCAGCCTCCCTGGCGGTGGGCCTGACGGCCGTGGTGGCCCAGGTGCTGGTGCCCTATGCCGCCCATCTCGCGCCGGACCACCTGCGCGGGCGCGTGGTGGGCCGGGTGATGAGCGGGCTGCTGCTCGGTATTCTGCTGGCGCGGACCGTGTCGGGCTTCATTTCCGATGCGCTGGGCTGGCGCAGCGTGTTCTGGCTCGCGGCCGCCATGATGCTCGTGCAGGCGGCGGTGCTGGCCCGGGTTCTGCCCCGGGACCGCTCCCGGGAGCGGGTTTCCTACACCGGTCTGCTGAAATCCGTGCTGCATCTGATGCGTGAGGAGGCGGTGCTGCGCCGGCGCATCGTCTACGGCGTGCTGATCTTCGCCATGTTCAGCGCCCTGTGGACGGCCCTGCCGTTTCTGCTTGCCCGTTCCCCCTATGGCTATGGCGACGGCACCATAGGCGCATTCGGTCTGTTCGGCGTGGCGGGCGCCGTATGCGCCTCGTACGCCGGCCATCTCCATGACAAGGGCTGGACCCACCGGGCCACCGGTGGCTTTCTGGCGCTCATTCTGGTCTCGTTCGTGCTGATGGGGCTGTTGGGCCACTCGGTGGCCGCCATCATCGGCGGCGTGGTGTTGCTGGATATTGGTGTGCAGGGCACCCAGATCCTCAACCAGAGCACTATCTATCAGCTTCGGCCCGAGGCCCGCAGCCGGCTGACCACTGCCTACATGACCTGCTATTTCGCCGGTGGCGCGGCCGGTTCGGCCGCCGCCGCCTTCGCGTTCGGGCGTGCCGGCTGGACCGGTGTGGCGGGCCTGGGCACGGCCCTGGCCGTGGCCGCTCTGCTGTACTGGCTGACCGACCGGCCGGCGACGGTGCCGGCAGACTGTCCGCAGCAATAGATGCGGGCCCACGGGTCGGACCAGCCCGCGCCGGTGCACATTGCCCTAATCCATGGGGCCGTCGCGGCTATCGTTGGTGGATTTGACAACGGTCCTGTCGCTGCTGTTACCCTGCCAGTCGGTCCAACGCCGATGGTCTGGGGCGCGCACCACCATGCGCCGCGCCGCCATGATCCAATCCAAACAGGGAGCTAGCGTTCCGATATGATTAATTTTTCGTTGAAAACTAACGGCTTTCGAGCCACTTCGCTGATGCGTGGAGTGGCCGCGGCAGCGGTGGTCATGGGACTGACCACGGTTGGCCCGGTGCAGGCAGCCACCCCTCCGGCACATATGGGCGGCATGTCCAAGGGCATGACCCAATCTTCACCGAAAGCCAAATTCGAGCAGACCCGCATGGAACTGATGCGGGCCGAACAGCAACTGGCCCACATCCAGAGCAAGACCCTCAAGGACCATCCTGAGCTGCTGAAGAAGCAGAAGCACTTCATGGCCCTGATAACCAAGGAAATGAAGAGCAACGGCCATGATCCCAAAAAGGACATGGCGGACCTGCGCAGTCTTGAAGGCAAGCTGCGCAGCAAGTCCACTTCGGGCGCCGACCGCCAGAAGCTCACCAAGCAATTCGAGCACAAGCTGACCGCGTTCCAGAAGGCGCGCGCCGAAGCGATGAAGAGTCCCAAGCTGCAGAAGGCCCGGGCCAATCTTTCCAATGCCGTGTTGACGGCCATGAAGAAGGAGAACCCCAAGACTGACGACCTGCTGCGCACGGTGAACCAGAAGCGTCAGCAGCTCATGCAGATGCATCGTTCGGCCATGGGAGCCGCCGGCATGTCGCAGGGCAAGGCCGGCAAGTGACCGTTGATCCGCGGCGGGATCGGCCGGCTGCGCCGACCCGCCCGGCTGCGCGGTTTCAGACCGTGTCCCGTCCAGCTCCGGGGAGGCTCTGCACAGGCCGCTGAAGCGGCGCTCGGGGCGTTGCAAAGGCGCTCGGAATGCTCATTTGCTTGAGGTAACCGGCGCTTCCTCGCGCCTTTGCGTCAGGTGATCATCCCCCTGATCGAGCTGTGCAGAGCTTCCCCGGGCCGTTTTCGTCGTGTACGTACCGATTCGTGGCGGCGTGTCACCAACGCCGTCCCGGCACGCTCCGTCCCCTCAAGAGGCGCCGGCGCTGCGAGTGCGTGCGGTTTTCCTGAATCTTTGAAAAAACCGACTACGTTGGGAGAGGGGATGCTGCTCAATCGGAAGGTTTTCTCCGGCTGGGTGCTCGGCCTGCCCCTGCTTCTTGCAGGCATGCCGGTACAGGCCGCACATCTGTCGGGCGGCGCCGATCTCGGCTATACCGCCAGTTCGGGCAACAGCCGCACGTCCAACCTGGACACCAAGCTGCGGCTCAAGTACAAGACCGGACCCTGGACCCACAAGCTCAAGCTGGGGGCCATCTCCTCGTCCAAGTCCGGTCAGACCACGGCCGAACGCTACACCGGCAGCGGCAAGAGCGAGTACGACTTCAGTCCCCACAACTATGCCTTCGGTCAGGTCCAGTACATCAAGGACCTGTTCGCCGGCATTCGACAGAATATTTCCGAGACCGCGGGCTATGGGCGCCGGCTGCTGGACAGCCCCAGCCAGTCCCTGGACGCCGAAATCGGCGCCGGTTTCAGCCAGACCCAGGAACAGAAGCCGAGCCTGGCGCGCCACCACGACGTCATCGGTCAGGTGGGTTTGAACTACAAGTACAGGATCAGCAAGACCAGCCGCGTCAAGCAGAGTTTCACTGTCCAGAGCGGCCGCACCAATACCTTCATGGAATCGGTGACCGGTCTGCGGGTGGCCATCAACGGCAATCTGGGCGTGCAGCTTTCCTACACCGTGGACCA
>DATFML010000324.1:0-2968 GCA_035266965.1 Gammaproteobacteria bacterium | reverse complement strand
TCTTCGAACGACAGACGGACCGGCAGCCCCACGCAGGGCGGGAATGCATCGACGGTGGGGAAAGTCCGTAACCCCCGTGGGCTCATGGAAGGCGCCGGGGTGGCGTGAGACCGGGGCGTCAGCGGAGGCGAGCTGGGTCCGCCGAAGGGGGCTGGGGCGTCGGCGGCGGGCCGGAAACAAGCCAAGGCGCGATTGACGGCCGGCTCCCGTCGCGGATCAGTCGGGGTTGGCCGGTTCGTTCAGGTGGGGCCAGGCATCGCCACGGCGGTGCGCGAATGGCTATGGGGCGATCACTGTCCGGTCGTGCGGTTATTGCCCCGCCCGGCGCCGCGTGTCCATTTCCCAGTCATAGGCGCAGTCCAGGTGCACGCGCACGGCAAGAATGCCGTCCAGCCCGTCCTCCAGCATGACGGCCACCGGCGCGCGGTTGCCGAAACGCCGATGGGGCTTCTGCATCCATCGGGCCCCGGCCGACGGATTCATCGGGTAGGAGGTGCGCAGGGCGTCGGCGATGCCGGCCAGATGTTCGACCCGTTCCTGCACCACCGGGTCTTCCGGCAGGGGCGTGTCGCGGCGAAAGCTGCGCACCACCCGCGAGCGGGTACCCTCCGGCAATCCCAGCAGGAAGATCTGTTCCGAATCGGCCAGCTCCCAGCTGTCCAGCAGCGCGATGATCAGCCGCGTGATCTCCATCCGTTCTTCGTAGCCGAGGTCGGCCGTGGTCATGGTCCTGCCCCCGCGTTCAGGATTTGAACCACCACTGTGGCATGCGAGGCCTGCTTCGGCAACCTGGCGGCCGGTGCGGCGTGTCCGCCCTGACTCGTTCCTGTGCCCCAAACGAGCGCCCGCCGCTGGTGTATATCCAGCTCATTTTTTCATCGAATGCCACACGCTGACAGAGGAACTTTGGCGCAGTCCCGCCATCCCACCGTTGACGGGGCGGAAACACGGCGCCGTCCCGAAAGGCGGCTGGCAGCAGACGACATCCAGGTCGTTTACAGTTGGTACCAGCGCGGCCGATACGATGACCGGCGTGCTGCACCGAACCCGGTTGCCCGGATTGCCAGACACAGGAGATAGACCCATTTCAGCCACCACCGTTGATGTTGATCCCGTTGTGCAATGGATGCAGCGGGTGGATCGCGCCACCCGGGAAGTGCTGCCCGACGCCGGGGAAGTCGCCTGGTTGATGCTCCAGAGTCTGTACACCCACCGCGAGCGCCTTGCCATGCTTCCGGTGCTGGGCGCGGCGACGCAGGTGCTGGACGTGGGCGCCGGCACCGGCGCCCTGAGCCTGGACCTGGCGTGGCTGCTGGGAGACGCCGCCGACATCACGGCGGTCGATTGCGATGAAGCCAGCCTCCAGCTGCTCGACAGTCTGGCTGCGCGACTGGGGGTAAGGATCCACGGTCTGCCCGGCAGTGTCTACGCGCTGCCGGTGGACTCCGCCAGTCAGGACCTCACGGTCGCCCGCTTCGTGTTCCAGCATCTGCACCGGCCCCGCGAGGCGCTGAAGGAAATGGTGCGGGTTACCGCCCCGGGAGGCCGGGTGGCGGTGGTGGCCGTGGACGACGGTGCCGGCGGCTCGGAGCCGCCGCTGGCTCCGGCCCTGCGGCGTCTGTTCGACGCCATCGCCGAGCTGCAGGTCCGGCGAGGGGGCAACCGCCGGGTGGGGCGGCAGCTGTACCACATGATGCGCGAGGAGGGGCTCACCGACCTGCAGGTGCTGGCCATACCGCGGGTGCGGCTGGGCACCTACCACGGCCGCAACAATGAAATGGAAGACTATCAGCGTCTGTATCTGCAGGGCTACGAGGACGCCCTGCTGGCCGAGGGTCTGATGACCGAAGACAGTTTTGCACAGGCCATGGCGGCCCTGGACGACAGTTTCGCCGAGGACCGGTTCGAATATCAGGCGGAGTTCGTCGCGGTAGGTCAGGTCCCCGGCTAGGAAATCCTTGCACAGGCCGCTGACGCGGCGGGCACGGCGTTGCGAAGGTGCCTGGAACACTCCCTGCGCCTTGCAGACTCCGATTCCCTGTCCTTTGTCGCGCCTTGTGACCATCCGCCTGATCGGCCTGTGCAGAGCTTCCCGGCGGGCTACAGGGTGAAAGTCACACCGTCGATGAGCGCGCCCGGCAGCAGCGCACTGCGACTGGACCTGCGCCCGTAGCTGGAGCTGTCTACCATCAACTCGCGCTCCGCGGTCAGCGCCTCCAGGCGCTCGCCCAGCAGCCGGTAGATACTGTCGTCGAAACGCATGACGCCGACGGGGCCCTGTACCACGCCGCCTTGCACCCACAGGCAGGCGAAGCGGGTCATGCCGGTGATGCGGGCGTCGTCCCGGTCCGAGAAATTGCAGTACCACAGATTGCTGACGTACAGGCCGGTGTCCAGAGCCGTCAGGATGTCGTGCTGCGCCAGGGTTCCCGCGTCCATGGTCAGGCCCTGGGGGTATTCGGTGTCGGCGTTGACCGGGACGTCGTATTCGCGCGCGCTGCGGGGGCCGGCGAGACAGTCCCGGTAGCGGCCGTTTTCGATCAGGCGGACCGCAGGCGGCAGTATGAAGCCGGCTTCGGTAAAGCCCGGTGCCAGGCCGACGTCGCGCCGTTCGTGGAGATCGATGAAGGGTGCCAGGGAAAGTCCCTCGGTCACCATCCTCATGAGCGGGCTCTGCCCGGTGCGGTGACTGTCCAGACCGAATCCGCCCCGAGCCAGCACCGCCATGATTTCCGCCAATGCCTGCGGGGCGAGATAAACCCGGTAGCGTCCGGGTTCCAGGGTTTTGGCGGGCCGCTCCAGGGCGGCCAGGCGGGAACGGGCCCGCGCCAGCTTTTCATCCAGCCGCGCCGCGTCCCAATGCAGTCCCGCCATGGCACTCTTCACGGCCTTGTCCGGGCCCAGGTAGCAGCTCCAGTCCAGGTTGAAGCTGGCACTGGCGTGCCAGTTGCGCTGGCCCAGGGAGCTG
>DATFML010000323.1:0-7978 GCA_035266965.1 Gammaproteobacteria bacterium | reverse complement strand
GCCCTTCAGCAAGACCTCCCGGGGCTCGTTGTCCGGACCGTGTATGTAGCGGTAGAACACGTAGACCACGGCGCCGATGCCGAACAGCACCCAGGCCACCGACACCCAGGTCCACAGGAACGTACCGGTGGTCGGCGTGTTGCCCATGGTCGGCTGGTAGGGCCAGTTGTTGGTGTAGGAGTAGTCCGTGCCGGGCCGACGGGCGATGGTCGTAAACGCACTGTAGACCAGGAAATCGGAAAGTCTGCGCGCCTTTTCCGGGTTGAGACTGTCGGCCTTCGTCCAGCCGGCCGCGAAATTGTTGTGCAAGAGCTCCCGGACCGTTTGAGCCCTGACCTGCCCGACCGCCTTGGCAACGGCGTCGGGCAGCACCACGACCGAATCCTGCAGGGCGATGCCATGGAGTTGTTCCTGCATGCGTTGGCGGACGGCGTACTGCTGTCCGGCGGTGAGCTGCGCATAGGAACGGCCGTGAGCCTGCCTGGCAATCGCATCTTCGATGTGACGACCAAGTGCTGTAAGGAAGCTCGCGGTGTAGTCTTCCCCGTAGTAGGAACCCATACCATAAAGCGTCCCGTAGTCCATCAGGTCGGCTTCCTGGAACGCCGCCTGACCCTGCACGATATCGCGGCCGGTCATGACGGTCTGGCCGGCCCGGGTGACGAACCGATCCGGCCTCTTGGGGGCCATCTGATAGGTGGAAAAGGTGCCGTATATGAGGATGCCCACGGTGACCACCACCGTTACCAGCAGAGCCCATTTGAGGCTGGTGAGAGTCCGGTCCCTGGGCGGCCCGCCGCTGGCGGGCAGTGACGTTGCCGGATCGTTCGTTGCCATGGATTCACCTCGCTGCGTCGCTGTCACAACCGCCCCCAGGGGGCGGCCGCTCCATTGAACAAATATATTGTCTACATGTTTAAGCTCGTGACTTCGGCTGGCAGGTCGTTCATTTTCTTCACGGAAGATCGGTTCTGTTGGATATAGCGGCCGGCGCCACCGGCCAGTGCGGGGCTACCGATTCAAAGCATACCGATAGCGGGGTTCTGCACCTTGATTCAGGTCAAGCCCCGTCCGGCAGCGCTGCGCTGTCGGCAATCACATGGCGGTAGCAGCGTACGGCGCTCCACAGGTTCAACCACAGCCCGGCCCAGGCGGTCATCAGCAGTCCACCTGCGGCATAGGTCGCCCATTGGGGATGGAAGGCTGCGCCCACCAGAGCGAGCACGCCGGCGCAATGAGCGCGGAACTGCAGACCCGTTCGGGTCACCGGGATGATCTCCGCCATGGTGGGCAGATTCCTTCCTGCCCGATGGCGTCGCGGAAGACGGCGCTGCAGGTGCAGCCACACCAGAAAAGGCACGATCTTGTAGAGCATGCCGCTGATCACCGAGGTTCCGAAGCCGACGATATACAGCACGCCCACCGCCAGCGGCGCAACCCGGGCCGCCCACCCGCCCGGCAACAGGGTCGCCGCTGCCCAGATGCCATCAGCCGCCAGCAGGCATATCATGGCGAGCCGCCAGTACGCCAGGGTCACATCGGCCCGTCGGCGGCGTCGACGACTCTGCAACACCAGTGTGAACGCGGCGAACACAGCCAGGCCGGTGGCCGTCACCAGGTCGGCCGGCACGCTCAGCAGCCCCACGGCGCTCGCCGACACCGCCACCAGCAACAGGGGAACAAGCCATGTCGACAGCCGGTGCGGATAGGCCGGCGTGAGTTGAAACATGGGAACCACCTGATAGGCCACGCCGATAACCAGCACCCCCACCCACGCCACCAGCCCGAGCCGGGCATGCAGGTCGGTGAGATCGCGCAGAATGCCGAACCGGGCGCCGGCATGGCCCGCCGCCAGCACCAGACCGAGGCCGGCCGTCGCCGAAAATCCCAGCACAGCCCCCGTCATGGCAACCACCGAAGGTTGGCCGCGACCGACGGCGCCGATCAACGCCCGCAACACCACCACGGCGAACAACAGGCACGCCGCTGCCAGCATGACCACCGCCAGCTCAAGGCAGGCGTTCCATCCGGACCACAGCCCCAACGCCAACGCCAGGCTGCCGGGCACCAGCAGTCCATAAACTACAGCACTGATCAACCGGATTCGCACAATGGTCACGCCGGCCAGGACCGGCAACAGCTGCAGCAACGCGCCGAACATGGTCACCGTCAGGAAGCCGAGGGTGAGCAGGTGGGTAACACCCAGCAGCTGGGGTGTCCAGCGGC
The DNA here is from genome assembly GCA_035266965.1 of Gammaproteobacteria bacterium. Lineage (GTDB taxonomy): Bacteria > Pseudomonadota > Gammaproteobacteria > DATFLG01 > DATFLG01 > DATFML01. The sequence continues at coordinate 5,752 of DATFML010000323.1, read as the reverse complement.
TGCTCAGCACGGCGGGGCCACCGACAAGCAAGGCTCCTGCGGCCAGCACGCCGAACGCCGGTGCCGTCAAAAAGAAACGGACCGGCACATCGAGCGCCGGAGCCTGTTCCAGGGACAGTGCCCCGTAGTTCACGCCCCCATACCCTGTCGACGACTCGAACCGCCGACGCACCGGCCGTTCATGTGGCCCAATCCCGCCCACCGCCTCCGGTCATTCGCCGGCCACCTCGCCCACAGCGGTTTCGGCGGCGGCGTCGCCGCGCCGCCAGACGAACACTTCGTAGGGCGAATCCTCGCCACGCCTGCCCAGGTGCAGGAAACCGTCCTCATCCAAAAGGGCGTACAGGGGGAACGGCTCCCGACGCAGTAACAGACGCAGATATTGCCCGGGACGCAGATGCTCCAGCGCCTCCAGTGCCCGCTCGAGAGGCTCCGGCGGCTCCAGGGCGGTGACGTCCAACAGGCATTCGCTGCTTTGCTCGTTCACGGCCTTCGCCTCCCGTCGTTCATTATCACGACACGCTGCCGCGTCCATCGAGCGGTGCTGCGAACAGAACCGCACACACCTGCTCCAGCACCGCGGCGGCCCCCGCGCCCAGCAACCGGTCGCCCATGGGATAGAGAATCTGCTCTTCCTTGATGTTGTGCTGCTGGACCATGATCAACACCGCCTCCGCCGCCCCCAGACACCGGGAAGCGTCCCTCTCCTGTACCGCTCCGGCGAGTTCGTCCAGCCCCTCGCGGATCTGTTCGTGCTCGCGGCGCATTACCCGCGTCGGCCCCATGGTATTGGCCATGTGTGCCTCAATGGCCGGAAACAGAACCTGTTCCTCCGCCTCGAAGTGGCGTTCCACCGCCGTCCTCAACTGGTCGAACAGCCGCGTGGACTCATCCCAGCGCCCGGCGGCCGCGGCCTCTTCCGCATTCGCGAACAGTCGGTCGCAGGCCTCATGGTCGCCGCTGAGATAGCTTGCAATGGTGCTCATTTCCCGCCTCCGTCGGTTCTCACACCGACAGTTTCCAGACCCGCCCCGTGGGACGCCTTAACCTAGGTCAAGCCGCCGGTCCGGTGTATGCTGGGGTGCAAGCGCACTGCTGCCGTATCCGGAAGGGGAACCATGACGGATGACACCATCGACGCCGAATTGCGGCGCTCTTACCTGTTCGCCGATCTGAGCGATGAACAACTGGGACGCGTCAAGCGGGAAATGTCGGTCATCAGTTTGTCTGAAGGGCAGCGCCTGTTCGACCATGGCCAGGAGGCAAAGCGCTTTTTCGTGGTGCGCGAAGGCCAGATCAAGCTCTACCGGCTGTCAGCCGACGGTGCGGAGAAGGTGATTGAAATCGTCCAGCCCGGCGAGAGCTTCGCCGAAGCCATCATGTTCATGGAGCGCCAGGTTTACCCGGTCAGCGCGGACGCCCTGGAACCTGCGCAAGTGCTCGCATTCGACAGCAAGAGCTATCAGAAACTGTTGCGCGAGTCCGTGGACACGTGCTTCCGGCTGATGGGCGCCATGAGTATGCGTCTGCGGACGATCCTGAACGAGATCAACGCCATCAGCCTGCAGAACGCCACATTCCGCTTGATCCACTTCATCCTGGGCCAGTTGCCGGATCGGGCAGAACAGGCACCATCCATCGAGCTGGGTGCCCCCAAAAACATCATCGCCTCACGCCTGTCCATACAGCCGGAGACCCTCTCGCGCATTCTGCACAACCTGAGCAAGAAAGGCGTCATCAGCGTAGAGGGCAAGACCATACACATCCACGACCGGCCCTACCTGGAGTCCTACCTGCGCTGATTTCCGTCAGCAAGCGCCTGCGGAACCGGCCACCGGACAGCGCATCAAAGATCGACGGGCTGGTCCGCCTTCAGAGTAATCCCAGCATGGCCGCTTTGATGGTGGCCGAGGTCTTGTTCACCGCGCCGAGTTTTTCCAGAGCGCTGTTGACGTGGAAATTCACTGTACGTTCGGCGATGTTCATGATCATACCCACTTCGCAGGAGGTCTTGCCGTCGGCGGTCCAGCGAAGTACCTCGATTTCGCGCGCGGACAGTGTGGCGGACGCCTCCGGCATATACCTGGGAAGGAGCAGACGCGACATCCCCTCGTGAGCCGCTTGCGTCATCCAGGACACCTTGGGAAGCAGGCTTCGCACTTCCGCGGCCGACATCGATTCGGCCGACCGGGCAAGTGTCAACAAGCCTCCTACGCCTCTGGCGTCGTAACAGGACTGCGACCAACCGAAGCGAAGGCCGTGAGCCCAGGCGTCCTCCCAAAACCGTCGGCACTTGGCGAACACCCCTTCCGACCAGACCAGTGGCATCACCGAGCATGTGCCATGGGCCACCGTCGGATCCATCTCCAGGTAACCTTCCTCCCGGTAACGCTGCTGCCATTGGGCGGAGTAGTTGTTGAGCATGAACACTTTCGGATGGGAAACCGGCAGCGGCATTCGCATACCGTAGGCACAATACTCGAAACCGAGGTCCTTGGCAGTGCCTGAAAGACTCTCAAACAGGGCGGCCTCGCTTTCCGCGGCCAGAAGTGACTGAATATCTGTCTCCTGCCAACTCTCCATATCCGGGCTCCCGATTCTGATTGTCGGTATTGACCAGAGCACACCACCGCAGCCTCCCCGGACCGGCGGGAGCAACAGGGCTGCGGTTTCCGCACCGCATCATTTCTCGCTGACGATGCCCTGACAGCGCTTGCAGCGTCCGCGGACCTGTCAGACTTGCCATTGCCACGATACGTCTGCAGTGGGCTACCATTCCCCCTGCTGCATCACCACGACGGGCGTTTGACCACCTCATATGAAGCAACATACCACCTCACCCGGCCCTGCAGGCCCGGCAACGGGCGTTGCACTCGCGGTCTCCCACGACGGCTACATCCGCCTCTCGTTTCGCGAGTTGCAGACCGTTCCGCTGGTCCATCTGATCTCCGGCCTGGACGACGACGCTCCGGTGAGCGGGTTCAACGGTGCCATGCCCACCGACATAGCAGGCTACACCGAATGGGTGAGCCTCCAACAACCGGCTGTCACGCTCGGTTGGGACTGGCAACTTCATTGCACCCCCGCCGGCACACGCCTGCGAAGGACCGGTGAGCCACGCAGCAATCTCATGCTGCAGGACGCCTCCGGGACCGATATCGGCTACCGACAGACGACCTTACAGCTGGAGGTCTTCATTGCGGTATTGGGCTGGCAGGAAACCGTAGAACGCCACATTTCCCATCGCTACCGGCGGTAGCCGGTTACCCTGGTAGCCCACTGCCCGCCGCGTAACCCTGTTGATGGCCCGGCTGCCAGTCCACACACCTTACGACACTGTAAGCGTACCGCTGTATCGCCTGCGTGGATGTACCCGAAGTCTCATAGCCGCAAAACAGTCCGGGCAGTGCCCATGGCCACTCCGTGGAACCGCACTGCAACGTATCCCTCGACCAGTAAGACTCCAAGCGTTGAGCCTGCACTTGAAATGGTAGCAACCTACCCGACCGTACCCCACCCACCAACATCCCTCGAGCGCTGTTGGCACAGGAATCGGCGGCCACTGCCCAGCCCGCAGCATTCGCCGCACATAACGCGACTGTCAGTTCTGACAGTTACGCGCAAGCCCTCGATTCGCTGAAATCGCCACTCGGATGCCCGTCCCTTTTTTCGGAGGAGGAAGGGATAATGAACATCACTTCCGGAACCATAACCAAGCTTCCCACAGGGCTGGCGGAAGGCATTTCTCACTATCGGCACAGGGTATTTGTGGATACTCTGGGCTGGACCCTGCAGACCTGCAACGGCATGGAGCTCGACCAGTTCGACCGGTCCGATACCCTCTATGTGGTGGCCCAGGACGAGCAGCATTGTATCAATGGCTGTGCGCGCCTGATGCCCACGGATCGGCCCTATCTGTTGGGAGAGATATTTCCACAGTTGATGAACGGGGAACCCCCCCCATGCTCGCCTGACGTCTGGGAGCTATCCCGCTTCGCCGCCGTGGACTTCAAGGGTCGCGGCGCTTCCGGAAATGGACAGTTTTCTTCGCCGACGGCAGTGGAACTGTTGCGGGAGTCCATCCACTGTGCGGCTCGTCACGGCGCCCGCCGACTGATCACCGTTTCTCCGGTAGGCGTCGAGCGCCTGCTGCGCCGGGCCGGTTTCCACGCCCACCGGGCAGGCCCTCCGATGATCGTCGACGAACACCCGATTTTCGCGTGTTGGATCGAAGTGAGCACCTAGGGAGCCTCTGCACAGGTCGATCAAGGGGATGATCACAAGGCGCAAAGGGACGAGGAAGCGCAGCTTACGAGTGGTCTGTCGCTTCGCGACCCCGCATTCCGAACGCCTTGGCAACGCCGTGAGCGCCCCTTCAGCAGCCAGTGCAGAGGTTCCCTGGTGGTCCAGGCGGAAAATAGTGTGTCTTCCAGGCCCCGCTAACGGGTCAAGGCAAACCGCGCCGGACAACGATGCCAAAGCGCCGGGGTACCGGAGCAGCGAATCGAGACAATGACACGCCCGGCCTGTAGGTCGAAAGCCGGGTAGTCGTTTGTCGCCGGGCCGTGGACCACCCGGTAACCGGGATGCCGAGCCGCCCGGAGGTTCCACGCGCCCTGCCTGCAGCGGACAGGCAATGCCAACCGGTACGAGCCCACGACCCATTGAACAGCCGGCATATGTCGCTTCAACCCTTGTCAACAAGTCCTTGACGCACGGCCATTGGTCCCCCGCCGGCCCGACGGAGTTGCTCAGGCCACACGGCGACAACCCGCGAACCGCACAGACACAGGCGGCGGGCCCGGTGCGCCGGCTGTAGGCGAACGAACCCGGGGCATTCGTGCCTGCCTATCGGAGAACAAGAAATGGATAACCGAATGGACATGCGCCTGCCGATTTGCCTGCCCGTCCGACTGTCTGTGCCGCGGCTTTCCATAGAGGGCCAGACCGTGGATTTGAGCTTTGGCGGCACCTACGTCCGATTGTCTTCGGACCCGAGTACGGGGCTTTCCCTCTATCAGAGCATCGAACTCCGGTTCGAGCCGGCCACGGCGGCGATCCACGTGCCGGCCATTGTTGCCCGTCAGGACGAACGGGGATTGGGTCTGATGTTCGGCAACTACGCCGCGACCGCCGATGAGTATCTCGCCGACCACATCAGCCGTTTCTTTGCCTAGGGAGCCTCTGCCAGACCAACCCCGCGGGCGACGCCAAACCGGGTAAAACGGCTTTGCTGGAAAGCGAGCCCCTTTGTTTCTATCCTTCGTACAGCACAAGGCGGCTGTCCGGCCCCACGGGCCCTATCGATGCGGCCTGCGGGCGGGCGCCCGCGACCCGCTGTGTTCACGGGGGAGATCGATATGAATCCCTACCGGCAGATCATTTGCGCAACCGACTTTTCGCAAAGCAGTGAGCGCGCCTGCGCTCGCGCCGCGGAAATCGCCGCGTCGTTCGGCGCACAGCTTACCCTGTTGCACGTGGTGGAGCATTTTCCGGAAGACCGCTCCAACGAAGTCATTGCCCCGGAAGACTCGGACCCACGCCATTACAGGGAAGACGAGGCAAAAGAGCAGCTGATGGAAATGAGCCGCCGCGTCGGCTACCGGAATGCCGCCCGCGAAGTCCGCTTTACAACCCAATCGGCCTGGCACGAAATCGTCGCATTTGCCCGCGACACCGGTGCGGATCTGGTGGTGCTGGCCGACCACGAGCACCGCACTCCCTTCCCCCTCGGGGCCGCCACGGCAGCGGA
>DATFML010000322.1:0-4281 GCA_035266965.1 Gammaproteobacteria bacterium | reverse complement strand
TTTTGACCAGGTAGCGATCGCTGAGGGCGTGGTACTGGATCCGGTAGTACTGGTGCAGATCGGCGACCACCCGGTTCCACAGCCAGCTGCGCTGCTGGATCACCTGCATGTGGATGTCGATGGTAAGGGGCACGCCGCTGTGCAGGGCATCCAGGGCGGCGGTGCTCAAGTGGAAGTCGATACGTGCGTCGAGGCGATAGACCTCGTGGGAAAGCACCGTGTGGGCCGACCGCACCCAGAACGAACCGGCCTCCTGGGCGGCGGCGGCGGGACGCCACAGCCCGGTACAGCCGAGGGCCAGCATCAGCAAGGCGGCCATCACGCGGGGCACGGAACGCCGGTGCTCTGCCGTCCGCACAGTCATCCAGGACCCGTCCCGTTCATCGCTTGACCAAACGCGCGTAATAGAAGCCGTCCATCCCGTCCTGGCCGGGAAGAATCTGACGTCCGCATTGACAGGCGCGCCCCCAGGGCGCGTCGATCGGCCACTCCCTGGCATCGGGATGTGTGGCGAGGAATCGTTCCACTTGATCGGCGTTTTCATCGGCGACCACCGAACAGGTCGCGTACAACAGCATACCCCCCGGCGCCAGCAAGGACCACAGGGCCTCCAGCAGACGCCGCTGCTGATCCACCAGCCGCGGGATGTCGGCGCGGCGACGCAGCACCTTGATGTCGGGATGGCGCCGTATCACCCCGGTGGCCGAGCAGGGCGCATCCAGCAGGATGCGCTGGTAGGAATCGCCGTCCCACCAACTGTCCGGCGCCGCCGCATCGCCCGCCACCAGCTGCGCCTCCAGTCCCAGCCGTTGCAGATTCTCGCCCACGCGCTGCAGGCGCGCGGGATCCATGTCGATAGCGGTCAGCCTGGCGAGTTCGGGCTGACGTTCCAGCATATGCGCCGTCTTGCCTCCGGGCGCCGCGCAGGCATCGAGCACGCCCATGCCGGCCTGTGGGTCCAGCAGATGCGCCGCCTGCTGGGCGGCGCCGTCCTGCACCGAAAACCAGCCCTCCGCATAGCCGGGCAGCCGCTCCACGGCCATCGGCTCCGACAGCTCGACCCCCTCGGGCGCATGGGGCATGGCGACGGCGTCGATGCCCGCCTGCGCAAGGGCGGCGAGGTACGCGGGCCGATCGAGCCGGCGGGTGTTCACCCGCAGGCACAGGGGAGGACGGGCGTTGTTGGCGGCGGCCAGCGCCTCCCAGTCCGCCGGCCAGTCGTGCCGGAAACTCTCCAGCAGCCAGCCCGGGTGGGCCAGGCGGGTGACCGGATCCCTGTCGAGAGCCGTCACCAACTCCGACTCCCGGCGCTGGAAGTTGCGCAGCACGCCATTGACCAGTTTCGCCGCCCATGGCTTGCCCAGGGCGCGGGCGGTTTCCACGGTCTCATGCACGGCGGCATGGGCGGGCATGGCCAGGTAGGCCAGTTGATAGACCCCCACCAGCAGCAGGGCATGGATGTCCTGGTCGCGGGGCTTGAGCGGACGCTGCAGGAGCTGTCCGACCAGCGCGGTCAGGCGTGGGTACCAACGCAGGGTACCGTAGGCCAGCTCCTGGGCGAGCGGCCGTTCGCGCGTGTCCGCCACCCGCTCGAGCAGGGCGGGCAATGCCGCCGCCAGGGACTGGCCGTCGGCGACCACCGCAAGCAGCGCACGCACGGCTGCCTGCCGCGCCCCCAGTACGTCCATGGCGTTCCTCCGTTCAACCCCCGTTCCCGAGCCGCACACCCGCCAGGGGCCGGGCGTTGGCCAGGTCGGCGGCCGGTGTCGGGCGCCGGCCCGGCAGCTGGGCTTGCAGTATTCTTAACACACCGGCACCGCAGGCTACGTCGATTCCGTCACGTCCCGTCGCCACCACCGTGCCCGGGGGCGCGTCGGAGGTGGCGGTCAGGGGAGCCGCCTTCCAGATGCGCAGCGGCTGGGACTGGTAACGGGTCTGGGCCACCGGCCACGGATTGAAGGCGCGCACCTGCCGGTCGAGCTCCGGGGCAGTCCGATGCCAGTCGAGCTCGGCCTCGGCCTTGTCGATCTTGGCCGCATAGCAGGCCCGGGCATCGTCCTGGGGCCGGGCCGGCAGGTCGCCATGCAGAATGGCCTCCAGGTGGTCCGCCAGCAGCTCGGCGCCCAGTACCGCCAGACGATCATGCAGGCTCGCCGCCGTATCCTCGCCACCAATGGGACAGCCGGCCTGGGCGAGCATGGGGCCGGTATCCAGGCCCCGCTCCATCTGCATCAACGTCACCCCCGTTTCCGCATCGCCGGCCAGCACGGCACGCTGGATGGGGGCGGCGCCGCGCCAGCGCGGCAGCAGGGAAGCGTGCACGTTCACGCAACCCCGTGCCGGCGCGCTCAATACCGCCTGCGGCAGCAGCAGCCCGTAGGCGACCACCACCATCAGGTCCGGTTCCAGAGCGGCCAGCTCACGCACCGCCTGCTCGTCCTTGAGGGTAGGGGGCTGGCGAACGCCGACCCCCGCCCGTTCGGCGGCCTGCTTGACGGGACTCGCCCGCAGGCCGCGGCCACGGCCGGCAGGGCGGTCCGGCTGGGTATACACCGCCACCAGCTCATGGTTGCTGGCGATAAGCGCCTCAAGGGTGGGCACGGCAAATTCCGGCGTACCCGCAAATACGATGTTCATCGCCATCCTCGTGGGGAAAGCCGGCTCGCTGGAGAGGCCGTGCGCCCCACGCCGGGCGTGGGGCGCGAGCGGGCACGAGCTATGGAAGCAGCATGCATGGCCGCGAAACTACATCCAGTGGGATTGCGCTTTAAGTCGGATGTCCCAACCGCCTGCCGCCGGCTAGATCACCGGCTGGGCGTGTTTCTCCCTGGGGCTGTCCAGTTCTCCCTGACGGCGCTGCTTTTCGAGTTTCTTGCGGATGCGCTGGCGCTTCAGGCTGGAAAGGTAGTCGACGAACAGCCTGCCGTCCAGATGGTCGATCTCGTGCTGGATGCAGACCGCCAGCAGCCCCTCGGCCTCCCGCTCGAAGGTCTGGCCATCCCGGTCGAGGGCCCGGAAGCGGATGCGCTCGGCGCGCACCACCCGATCGTATACGCCGGGCACCGACAGGCAGCCCTCTTCCATCTCCCCCTCGCCGCTGCGCTCGAGGATTTCCGGATTGATCAGGCACAGGGGCTGGTCGCGCTCCTCGGAGATGTCGATGGCGATAATCCGGCGATGGACATTGACCTGGGTGGCGGCCAGTCCGATCCCGGGCGCCTGGTACATGGTCTCGAACATGTCATCCACCAGCTGGCGAATCGAGTCGTCCACCTGCTCCACCGGTTCGGCCCGGGTACGCAGTCTGGGATCGGGAAAATGAAGAATATCGAGAAGCGCCATGTGAAACCCGTCACCGAATCACTTAAAGCAATTCTTTAGATTGCCGAATTATGGGAATGATAAGGGATTTTCGAGTTTCGTTTCCACATTTTGTGGACTGGGGTATTTTCACTAAACTGCCGTGAGGCTGGGATTTTTCCGGGGCTGGTGGACAAAGGCGCTATCGGCCCGGCTCGCAGCGAGAGACTAAGGATGATCATGAAGACGACCAAACTGCTCGGCGTGGTGTTCGCCCTCCTGCTGGCCGGGCTGGCGTTCGCCGATACGGTGGCACTCAAACCGAACCACCCCGACCGCTACGTGGTGGTCAAGGGCGACACCCTGTGGGGCATTGCCGGGCGCTTCCTGCGCAATCCCTGGCTGTGGCCGGAAGTCTGGTACGCCAACCCCCAGATCAAGAATCCGCACCTCATCTACCCGGGCGACGTGATCACCCTGTCCTACGTGAACGGGAAACCGCGCCTGAGCCTGCAGCGGGGCCGCCCCACCGTGGTGCTCAAGCCCCATGCGCGCGTGGAGCCCCTGAACCGGGCCATTCCCACCATACCTATCGACGCCATCCGCCAGTTCCTGACCCAGCCCCTGGTCACCGACAAGAACGAGCTCAAGCACGCGCCCTACATCGTGGAGATCGCGAACGAGCACATCATCGGCGGCCCCGGCGACCGCATCTACGTGCGGGGCATCAAGGGCGACCAGCACAAGCGCTACAGCGTCTACCGCCCCAGCAAACCCCTGATCGACCCCGAAACCCATCAGATTCTCGGCTACCAGGCACTGTACGTGGGCGACGCCACCGCCCTGAGCTTCGGAGACCCGAGCACCCTCAAGCTGACCAAGACCGCGCAGGAAGCGGCCGTCGGAGACCGGCTGCGGGCGGTCAACGAACGGCAGGTCAATGCCAACTTCATCCCCCATCCTCCCAAGAAGCAGATCCAC
>DATFML010000321.1:0-5928 GCA_035266965.1 Gammaproteobacteria bacterium | reverse complement strand
TCAAGAAATGAGCGGATTGGGGGAAACGGCGGCATCCGGTGCCGCGGTCGGTCCACGCCGGTACCACCGGGAGTTGGGGGGTACCGCCCGACGGGCGGTACCCCCTGGGGCGTCAGTGCACGGCGACCGCCTTGCCGGGCGGCTGCACCGATAGGCGGTCGCGGTTTCTTTCCACCGTCCGCTCGCCGATACCCTTCACGTTGACCAGATCCCCCGGCTGGTGAAACGGGCCGTTGGCCTGGCGGTAGCTGACGATGGCGGCGGCCTTGTCGGGCCCCACCCCCACCAGGGATGTGGCCAGCGTCTCGGCATCGGCCGTGTTGAGATTGACGGTGCCGGCGAACGCCGCCACCGGGCAGCACAGCAGGGCCAGCCAGAGCAGAATAGAACGCAGATAGGTCATGTCGCACTCCTTTGCAGATTGGGTCGATGGATCGGGCACGCCGGAGCGTGCCACGGTGAGCGCCGGCGCCGTTCCTGGACCGTCACGCTCCCGGTCAGCTTACCGGGGCCACCGCTCAGCGCAAGGCGCTGATTTCTGAATTTGTTGTCAGCAGTACCCCAATCGGATCGTCAGCCTGGGTCACCGGGCGCCCCATCACCAGGTAATGCGCACCGGCGCAGACGGCGTCGGCCGGGGTCATGACCCGGCGCTGGTCGTCGGCGGCGGCACCGGCCGGCCGCACCCCGGGGGTCACCAGCACAAAGGCCTCGCCCTCGGCGTCGCGCAGCACTGCCGCCTCCCGGGGCGAGCACACCACGCCGTCCAGACCGGCGTTGTGGGTCAGGGCGGCGAGACGCTGCACATTGCTCTCGGGCGTGCCGGCCAGGCCGATTTCCGCCAGATCGTCCGCGGCCAGGCTGGTCAGCACGGTAACCCCGATCAGCAGGGGCCTTTGCGAGCCACTGCCCAGGGCCTCGCGGGCCGCTTCCATCATGCGCCGCCCACCCAGAGCGTGGACATTCATCATCCACACACCCAGATCGGCGGCCGCGGCACAGGCCCGCGCCACCGTATTGGGAATATCGTGGAATTTGAGATCCAGGAAGACGTCGAAGCCGGCTTTCACCAGCCGGTCCACCAGGGCCGGGCCGGCCCGGGTGAACAGCTCCTTGCCCACCTTCAGCCGGCACAGGTCGGGGCGCAGCCGTTCGACCAGCGCGAGCGCCTGCTCCGCGGTGGGGTAGTCCAGGGCCACGATGACCCGCGGCTCCATGGTTGCAGACTGGCTCATTTCAGGCTCCGGGAATTGGCACCGCGCGCGGCCGATGTCATTCGCCTTCCACCCCGTGGATGGGTTTGGTCACGTTCCAGCGCTTGCAGCTCGGGCACTGCCAGTGCAGCACCTTGCCGGTGAACCCGCAATGCAGGCATTTGTAGATGGGCTTGTGCTCCAGCAGCTGACCCACCAGCTCGCGCAGGATAAGCAGGTTGTCCCGGGCGTCGCCGGCGCTGCGGGACAGGTTGAGGTCGATCAGCCTTTCCAGCCCCCGCACCGACGGACGCCGCTTGAGCTGTTCGGCCACGAAGGCGGCCGCCGCCGGTTCGCCGTCGCGCCTCAGAATCAGATCCGCCAGTGTCAGCATGGGCGACACGCCTTCGTAGCGGTCCAGCACGCGCTGCAGGTAGTCGATCATGGCGTCCACATTGCCCTGTTCCTCAAAGCAGCGGCGCATGGGACCGATCACCTCCGGCAGGAACTCGATGTCCTGTTCCTCGACCCGGCGATAGAACCGGATCGCGCCGCGCAGGTCTCCGGCCTCCCTGGCCATGTCCCCCTGCATGATGCTGGCGCGCACACAGTGCTTGTCGTAGGCCAGCGCCCGCTTGATCATCTGCTGCGCCCGGGCCGTGTCGTGGCTGCGGCGGGCATCTTCGCCCAGTTCGCAGTAGAACTGGGCGATAGTGGCGTTCATCGGTCTGCCGCTGGCCGCGCCCAACTGCCGCGCGGTCGCCACCGCCTGCTCCCAATCCTTCTCCTGCTGATAGATGGCCAGCAGTTGCCGCAGCGCCGGCTCCAGATGGGTGGTGTTCTCCACCAGCTCCTGGAACAGGCTTTCGGCGCGGTCGAACAGCCCCGCGCGCATATAGTCCTGCCCCAGCTCCAGCAACGCTTCGCTGCGCTGCTCCTTGCTGAGCGTCGGCCGGGCAATGAGGTTCTGGTGGATACGGATCGCCCGGTCCACCTCACCACGGCGGCGGAACAGATTGCCCAGCGCCAGATGGGTTTCAACGGTGTCGCTGTCCACTTCCAGCATCCGGATGAACACCTCGATGGCTTCGTCCGGCTGCTCGTTCAACAGGTAGTTCAGGCCCTTGAAGTACTCGGAACTGAGCTCGCCGCCGCGCTGTGTTCCGCGCGTGGCGCTGCGTCTGGCCATGAACCAGCCCGACGCGGCCGCCACCGGCAACAACAACCACAGCAGCTCGTTCATGTTCAGTGAGAGTCTTTCAAGGGGATCGCACGCAGGTTGGCGACTTCCTTCTCCGCCGTCTGCACCTGCCGGCGCAGGCGACGCACCTGGCCTTTGAGCCGAAGCACGATGCCGAGGCTCACCAGCACACCCAGTATGGCACCGAGGGCAAGCGAGCCCACCACCACCAGCGCCAGGGGCAGGTCCACTTTCCCGAGGTAGTAGTTCAGCGGAACGCTGGCGGAATTCAGCACCGCAAAGGACAGCCCCAGGATCAACAACACCAGAAACAGAATGGCTAGCAGGATGCGCGCCATGACACCTCCTCTAGGCTGACGCAACGCCGGCGCATTGCCGGATGCACAGGGCGCAGGCACCGGAGTGGAGCGCTGCCGCCGGTTTGCAGGAAAATTGGATGATTGGCTCGGCCCGCAGCGGGCGAATGCCGTGGAGAGGATCGAACGCCCGTACCGGCCCCCCTGGCGCCGCACGAACCGTCGGTCGTCGCTTTGCGGGCGGATATGGACAACCTGGTGAACGGCATCCGTAGCCCACGATGAGCCCCGTACCGTCGCCGGGGCGGGGCGCTATTTCTCGATCTTGGAGGAACTGGAATTGACGCGTTCGCGCAGTTCCTTGCCGGGCTTGAAATGCGGAACATACTTGGCGGCCAGGGCAACCGAGTCGCCCGTCTTGGGATTGCGACCGATCCGCGGCGGCCGATAATGCAGAGAGAAACTGCCAAAGCCTCGAATCTCGATGCGCTGGCCGGTTGCAAGCGCCTGGCTCATCTGCTCCAGCAGGCTTTTGACGGCGAGTTCGACGTCCTTGTAGTTCAGATGCGTGTTCTTGCTGGCGAGTATTTCGATCAGTTCAGACTTTGTCATTTTCTTCTTCCCGGCTGTGCGGGAGGCCGCTATGCGGCCTCCCTTCCGTTACTCCGCCCGAGGTGCGTCCAACGCAGTCCCGCCAGAACCGATCTCAGTTGCGTCTCGCCCGCCCACCCTGCGTTGCGCATCGCGCCGCGGTGCTCATTTACCCCTGTAAACTCCGCTCCTCGCACGATCCACGCCGCGTCTTGACGACCGGGCCACGCTTTCGAGACCGGTCCTAGTCGTTCTTGCCTTCCATCTGTTCCTTGAGCAGATCGCCCAACGTGGTCGTGGCAGCCGCCGGCCGGCTGTAGTCCTGCACCGCCGCGGCTTCCTCGTGAAGCTCCTTGGCTTTGACGGACAGGCTGATGGTGCGGTTCTTGCGATCCACGCCCATGAAGCGCGCTTCCACTTCTTCGCCTTCCTTCAATACGGTGCGGGCGTCCTCCACCCGGTCGCGCGCCAGCTCGGACGCACGCAGCGTGCCTTCCACGCCGTCGCCCAGATCCACCAGCGCCGCCTTGGCGTCCACTTCCTTCACCACGCCCTTGACGATGCTGCCCTTGGCGTGCTCGGCGACGAAATTGGAGAACGGATCCTTGTCGAGCTGCTTGACGCCGAGGGAAATGCGCTCGCGTTCGGGATCCACGGCCAGCACCACCGCCTCGACTTCATCGCCCTTCTTGAAGTTGTGCACGGCCTCTTCGCCCGCCACGTTCCAGGAGATGTCGGACAGGTGCACCAGACCGTCGATGCCGCCGTCCAGGCCCACGAAGATGCCGAAATCGGTGATGGACTTGATGGTGCCGCTGACCCGGTCGCCCTTGTTGTGGTTGACGGCGAAGTCTTCCCAGGGGTTGGGGTAGCACTGCTTCATGCCGAGGGAAATGCGGCGCCGCTCTTCGTCGATATCCAGCACCACCACTTCCACTTCCTGGCCCACATGAACCATCTTGCCCGGGTTCACGTTCTTGTTGGTCCAGTCCATCTCGGACACGTGCACCAGACCTTCCACGCCCTCTTCGATCTCCACGAAGCACCCGTAGTCGGTGATGTTGGTGACCTTGCCGAACAGGCGGGTGCTTTCCGGATAGCGGCGCGCCAGATCTTCCCACGGATCCTGACCCAGCTGCTTGAGGCCCAGGGACACGCGGTTGCGCTCGCGATCGAACTTCAGCACCTTGACGTCGATCTCGTCGCCGACGTTGACGATCTCGGAGGGATGCTTGACGCGCTTCCACGCCATGTCGGTGATGTGCAGCAGGCCGTCGATGCCGCCCAGGTCCACGAACACGCCGTAGTCGGTCAGGTTCTTCACGATGCCCTTGACCACCATGCCTTCCTGCAGGTTCTTCAGCAGGGCTTCGCGCTCGGCGCTGTATTCGGACTCCACCACGGCGCGGCGCGACACCACCACGTTGTTACGGCGGCGGTCCAGCTTGATGACCTTGAATTCGAGTTCTTTGTTTTCCAGATACGTGGGATCGCGCACCGGGCGCACGTCCACGAGCGAACCGGGCAGGAATGCGCGGATATCGTAGATATCCACGGTAAAGCCGCCCTTCACCTTGCCGCTGATCATGCCCTTGACGGTTTCGTCCTTCTCGTAGGCCGCTTCCAGCTCGTTCCAGGCCCGCGCGCGCTTGGCCTTCTCGCGCGACAGGCGGGTCTCGCCAAAACCGTCTTCCACGGCATCCAGGGCCACTTCGATCTCATCACCGACATTGACATCCAACTCACCCTGTTCGTTGTAGAACTGGTTGACCGGGATGACGCCTTCGGACTTCAGGCCTGCGTTGACGATGACCACATCGGGACGCACCTCGACGACCGTACCGTGCACGATCGCGCCGGGGCGCATCTGGGTGTTGGCAAGACTCTCTTCGAATAACTGTGCAAAGCTTTCGCTCATGGGGATTATCAGTCCTTGAACCACGCGGACCATCCGCCGGTTCAGTTGCTAGACCGCAGCTCACCACCGCGGGTTGGTTGACAAAAAAGGCCTGGGACTCGCCCCGGGCCGCCTTAGAAAATCAATATTATACGCGCTTTTCAGTGCCGTTTCACGAATCCATCCAGGCGGCCACGATTTCCCGTACCCGCGCGACGGTTCCGTCGATGTCCAGTGCTGTGGTATCCACCACATGAGCGTCCGGCGCCGGCTTCAGGGGCGCCACCGACCGATTGGCATCGCGCCGATCCCGTTCGGCAATTTCATCGACAAGGCTGGCAAGATTAGCATCCAACCCCTTTTCCTTCAACTGCTTATACCGTCTTTTGGCGCGTTCTTCCGCGCTCGCGGTGAGGAAAATCTTCACCGGCGCGTGCGCGAACACCACCGTGCCCATGTCGCGCCCGTCCGCCACCAGGCCGGGCGGTTGGCGAAACGAGCGCTGGCGCTCCAGCAGGGCCGAGCGCACCGCCGGCAGCACCGCCACCCGGGAGGCGGCATTGCCGCAGGTTTCGGTGCGGATCGCCGCTTCCACCTGCTCCCCGTCCAGATACACCCCGTCTCCGGGCGGGAAACGCACATCCAGCCTGCCGGCCAGAGACGCCAACCGGGCCTCATCGTCCAGGGCGATACCCCGGCGCTCGGCCGCCAGCGCCAGCAGCCGGTACAGTGCACCGCTGTCCAGGAAAT
>DATFML010000320.1:0-4396 GCA_035266965.1 Gammaproteobacteria bacterium | reverse complement strand
CAACATGCGCGGCACCAAGACCTGGATGGTCAACCCCGGCACCGTCGGCGGCATCGGAGCCGAACCCACCTACATCCTCGCCGACCTGGAAGCCATGACCTTCGAGCGCTGCGAAGTGGAAGCGGTGGCGGGGTGATTGGTCGACATAATCAAAAGCGCCACGGAAAGCACGGAAAGCACGGAAAAAATCGTCGTGTAGGGTTGCGGTGGCACAGTCGGCCAGTATGGCAAGTTGCCGCCGACCAGGCCGCGTAACGCAACAACGAGGGCAGTACTGCGGAAGCGTGTGAAGGCCCAAGAGACCCGCGTACCCGAGCATTCAAGCTAGGACCCTAACACCCTGCGGTCGGGTTGAGCGGTTCTATCGCCGTGCTTAGCGCTGTCGGCAATCCAGCGTAACGGGGCACATTGGCACGCTGCTCACGAATATCACTTTTTCCGTGGTTTCCGTGTTTTCCGTGGCGCCTTTTTTCCATTGCGTCCCGCATCAACCCGGCGTGTTCTTCTGCACCCAGCGCTTGCCGCTGGCCAGGGTTTCCTTTTTCCAGAAGGGGGCGCGGGACTTGAGCTCTTCCATGAGAAAGCGGGATGCGTCGAAGGCGGCGCCGCGGTGGGCGGACCACACCGCCACCAGCACGATGGGATCGTTGGGCCACAGGGGCCCGACGCGATGGATGACGAGGGAATCGAGAATGTCCCACTGGGCGGCGGCCCGGGCGCTGAGCTCCTCCAGGAACTGCTCGGTCATGCCCGGGTAATGCTCCAGGGTCATGGCCTGCACGGCGTCGCCCTCGTTGAAGTCGCGCATGGTGCCCACGAATACCGCCGTCGCGCCGTAACGGCCGACCTGATCGGTCAATTCATCCTGGTAGCGCCGCAATGCGTCCCAGGGATCGAAGGGCTCCTCACGGACTTCCACGCGCATGTCAGCCCCCGGTGACCGGCGGGAAGAAGGCCACCTCGTCGCCGTCGCTCACGGCCTGGTCGAAGTCGGCGTATTCCATATTGACCGCGGCCAGCAGATTGTCCGGCATGGGCACGTCGCAGGCCGCATGTTCCCACACCTGCGCCACGGTGGTACCGGCATCCGGCTCCATGGTGACCTCGGCCCGACCCATCTGCTCTCTCAGGCTGGCGAAGAACTTCACGTGAATCGTCATGGTTTGCACACCTCAAAGGGGAACCCTATGATTGTCACGTTGCCGACAGTCTACCACGCCCCGCTACGGCCACGGTCGGCGGAGCCGCCCAAAAAAACCATGTCCGAACTGACCCATTTCAACGCTGCCGGCGAAGCCTACATGGTGGATGTGGGTGCCAAGTCGGAAACCGAGCGGGTGGCCGTGGCCGAGGGCTGGATCCGCATGCAGGCCCGGACCCTCGAGCATGTCATGGCCGGTACCCACAAGAAGGGCGATGTCCTCGGTGTGGCCCGCATCGCCGGCATCATGGCGGCCAAGCGGACCGGGGACCTGATTCCCCTGTGCCATCCCCTGGCACTGACCCGCGTGGAAGTGGACCTGGAACCGCGACCGGATACGGGCTCCGTGTACTGCCGGGCCACCGTCGCCACCCGGGGGCGCACCGGAGTGGAGATGGAGGCGCTGACCGCCGTGCAGATCGCACTGCTCACCGTCTACGACATGTGCAAGGCGGTGGACCGCGGCATGACCATGGACGGTATCCGGCTGCTGGAGAAAAAGGGCGGAAAATCGGGGCATTGGGTCCGCACACCGGAATCGGCCTGAATGGCGGGCACGTCGGTTTGCCAGACCAGGCACGCTGTCCGCCGATACCGGGGCCGTTGCCGCCCGCAACCGATCAGCACGGGTGCCTGACGCCATGCATGACCATGCCCACGGACATGCCCATCATCACCACGGCACCGATTCGCTCACCACCTCCCTGGTACTGATTGTCGGGTTCGCGGGCGTCGAGGCAGGTACCGGGTGGTGGGCCGGGTCGCTGGCGCTGATGGGCGACGCCGGCCATATGGTCACCGACGCCACCGCCCTCGGGGTGGCGGTGCTGGCTCAATGGGTGGCGCGCCGACCGCCCACCGAGCGTCACTCCTACGGCCTCGGGCGGGCCGAAGTGGTGGCCGCCCTGCTCAACGGCCTGTTCATGATGACGGTGGTGGGCGCCATCGTGGTGGCCGCCGTGGACCGCCTGCATACCCCGGAGCGGGTCGCCGGCCTGCCGGTCATGGTGGTGGCCCTGCTGGGTCTGATCATCAACGTGGCGGTGCTCCTTACCCTCAGTCGCGGCGAGCAGAATCTCAATACCCGCGGCGCGGTGCTGCACGTGCTGGGCGACCTGCTGGGTTCCATCGCCGCCCTGCTGTCGGGGGCGGTGATCTATTTCACGGGCTGGACGCCCATCGATCCCATTCTGTCGGTGCTGATCTGCCTGCTGATCCTGTACTCCAGCCTGCGCCTGCTGCGCGAGTCGTTGAACGTCATTCTGGAAGGCGTCCCGGCCCATCTGGACCTTCCACAGGTGGGCCGGGCCATGGCCGGCGTGGAAGGCGTGCAGTCGGTGCACGACCTGCATATCTGGACCCTGTCGTCCGGCATGGTCGCACTGTCGGCCCATGTGATGATCCAGCAGATGGAGGACTGGGAACGGGTGCTCGAACGCATGCAGGCATTGCTGGCCCGGCAGTTCCACATCGAGCATATCACCCTGCAACCGGAACCCATGGTGCGGGTCCTGCATCCCATGTCGTTCCAAGGCGCACCATCCCTGGAGGGCGATCACCGTCACTGACCGCGGTCCGGGTCGGCTACGGCGAGCCACCGTCCAGCCCTGCCAGCAGGCGCATGCCGCCGATCATCCCCTGAATCCGCTCTTCCAGTGCCTTGCGCAACGTGGGATCGTCCACCCCGAGGTGGGCCACGGCTGCCACCGCGGGCCAGTGGATGCGGCGCACATCGGGAGGAAGCGCCGGACAGGCCGTGAGGGCCGCGGCGTCCAGGCACACCAGCAGATCGGCCCACCCCAGCAGGGATTCGTCCAGGGCGGCCGGGACGGCGCTGAGCGGCAGACCGTCCGAGGTCGCCGGCGGGCAGTGGGGCGCCGGGCCGGTGAACGCGGCACGGACATCGAGCCACTGTGAATCCAAGTGCTCGGCCAACGCCCGGGCCAGCGCCGCGACGCAGGGCGTCGCCGCCGCAAAGAACACCACCCGTGCCCTGCGCTTGTACATCGAATCGTCCTGCGCCGGTCGCGGCGGCTCAGGCGGCTGCCACCAGTCGGTTGCGGCCGGCCCGCTTGGCTTCATACAACGCCACATCCGCGGCGCGCAGCAGTGTTTCCGCGTCCGGACAGGCGGGATAGGTGGATACGCCGGCGCTGAAGGTCACCGTGAAACGGCTGGCCCCGGTGCGGTGATGCACATGGGAGACCCCCTCCCGGATACCCTCCAGAACGCGCCAGGCGGCATCCCGGTCGGTGTCCGGAAACACCACGGCGAACTCCTCGCCCCCGTAGCGGCCCACCACGTCGGTACGCCGCAGGCGGTCCTTGAACAGGCGGGCCAGGGTCTTGATCACCCGGTCGCCCACCAGATGACCGTAGCAGTCGTTGACCGCCTTGAAATGATCGATATCGATCATGGCAAACACCAGTTGCTGCCCGCTGCGCCCGGCGCGGGCCACTTCCAGGTCCAGTTGTTCCTTGAAACGGGCATGGGTCAGCAGACCGGTCAGGCCGTCCTGGGTCATCAGGGAATTCAAGCCGCGGGCCCGCTGAGCACGGCTCATGGCCACCGCCGCCAGGCGGCGCTCGTCGAAGGGCCTCACCAGGAAATCCTCGCCGACCCGCAAGCCGTCGTATTGGGAGTCGGTATCGCCCGGACCGGCGATGAAAATGATGGGAATGCCCAGATAGGCCTCCAGCTGACGGATGGCCCGGGCAAGCTCCAGTCCCGAACAGCCCGGTAGCGCCATTTCCATCACGATGAGATCCGGCAGGGTCTCTTCCAGGACCTCCATGATCCGCAGGGGCCGGTGGACGGTGACCACGTCCAGACCGGCCGCACCCATGGCCGCTTCCAGCCGGCGGGCCTCACCTTCATGGGGCTCCACCAGCAGCACTTTGTAGGCGCGGGATTCCTCCCCGGATGCCAACCAGTCCAGCTCGTCCACCAGCGCATTGATGTCCAACGGCTTGGTGAAGTAGGCGGCACCGCCGGCACGCACGCAGATCAGACGGGTCTGCAGATCACCGGCGTCGGCGATGAACACCACCGGCAACCGGCCATCGACAGCCCCCTGCAGGTCGGCCACTGCCGCGATTCGCGCCCGGCCCTGCGCCCCGCCGCCAATGTCCACGATCAGAACCGCAGGCGGCGCATCGACAAGCGCGGGAGACAGCCGCTCCAGGTTGTCGAAGC
>DATFML010000319.1:0-2113 GCA_035266965.1 Gammaproteobacteria bacterium | reverse complement strand
GCCCTATGACCTGGCGCTGCTGACCCGGGATATCATCCGCAATTTTCCCGAGTATTATCACTTCTTCAAGCTCGGCCACCTCACCTACAACCACATCACCCAGTACAACCGCAACAAGCTGCTGTGGCGCGATTCGTCGGTGGACGGCCTGAAGACCGGCTACACGAAGGCCGCCGGTTACTGCCTGACCGCGTCGGCCAAACGCGGCAACATGCGACTGATTACGGTGGTGATGGGCACCGACAGCGAGAAGGGCCGGGTGACCCAGAGCGAGGCGCTGTTGAACTGGGGTTTTCGCTTCTACAAGACTCACACCGTCTACCAGGAGAACAAGCCGGTGATCCACGCCAAGGTCTGGAAAGGCGCCAAGAATGCCGTGCCGCTGGGCCCCGCCCATCCCATCAAGGTCACCGTCGCCCGGGGCCACTACGCCGCGATCAAGCCCGTCGTCAAGGTGGACAAGCAGATCATGGCACCGATCGAGCAGGGCGCGACCTACGGCACCGTCACCCTGTCCCTGGACGGCAAGGTGCTGGCGAAGGCACCGTTGGTATCCCTGACCAACGTCAAGGAGGGTGCGTGGTGGAAGCGCCTGGAAGACGACGCACTGCTGTATTTCAAAAGCTGAGCACCGAACCGCCGCGACCGGCCGCGAGCGCAAATCCCGGCAGGCGCGGCGTGAGCCTGCCGCACCATCCAGGGTGCCTCTCCTCGGAGACCGTACGCGTCCGCCAGCGGCTTTTCAGGTAGAATCACGGTTCGTGGCAGGTTTCTCGGCGACAGCACGACAATGGCCCAAAAGCGCAACGGACCGATCTTTATCGTCGGGGCTCCCCGCTCAGGCACCACACTGCTGCAGTACATGCTGCGCTCCCATCCGGCGATTTCCCTGCCCACCGGCGAATCCCACTTCATCGTTCCTCTCTGCGGCAACGCGGAGACTTTCGGTGATCTATCCAAGGTCGAGAACGTGCGCGGCGTATTGGCGGAAATGTACCGGCGCAGCACGGATTTCCTGGATACCGATCTGCACGGCATGCGCTTCGACATCGATTCGCTCGCCCACGAACTGCACGAGCAGGGCCGCCGGACCATGAACGGCATCATCTCGGGGTTGTTCGAAAAGAACGCACGGGGCGAAGACAAGAGCCGATGGGGTGACAAGACGCCCTATTACGTACTGCATATCCCGAAGCTGCTGACTTGGTTCCCGGACGCCCAGATCATCCATCTGATCCGTGACGGGCGGGACGTCGCCTTGTCCCTGTTCGGCCGGCGGCGGGATTTCGGTACCTACAATACCTACATGGCCGCGCAGTACTGGCAGCCCTACGTGGATGTGGGCCAGCAAACCGGCGCCGCCCTGGCGGACGACGTCTACATGGAGCTGCGCTACGAGGATGTGCTGCAGGACCAGGCGGCGGCGCTGAAGAAGATCTGCGAATTCCTCGGAGAGACCTACACAGAGGATCTGCTCGAATACAAGAAGTCCGGAGAAGCCGGCAAGACGCCGCTTGCTCCAGAAACCCGTGCAGAAGGACAATACCGGCAAGTGGCGCGCCGGCATGAGCCGCTGGCAGGTGCGCGTATTCGAAAGCGAGGCCGGCGATACCCTAGCCAGAAACGGCTATCCCGTTATGACCCACTCACGGCGTCTGCCCCGTCCCGTGCGCGCCGCATACCGGCTCCACGACCGGGCCGCCCGCTGGTGGAACCGCCGCTCGGAGACGCGCGGGAAATAGCCGCGACCCGCCGGCGCGGCATACGCTTCGCCCGGAAACCGTCATGCGCTGTCCCGGGACCGGCAACGGCGGACACACGGCAGGACTCCACCTCGGGGCATCACGGATTCCGTCAACTCCCTGCCGGCGCGCCCGACCAATCGGCTGGTCTGGCGGTCGTCACGATCCTTCGCAACGCGCCGCCCGGCGCTGACCAGGGGATGGCGCGGCCGGCGCAATGCCGCTGAAGAGCACTGCAGGCAAGAACGGTCGACGAATATGGCGAGCTGCCGTCGACGGGATGCGGGGGCATGTCGGCTGGCGGCATGGCGTGATGCAGAACAGCGGCGGCAATCAGCACGCAGACCCCGAGGGCGCTTTCCGCATGAACG
>DATFML010000318.1:0-4212 GCA_035266965.1 Gammaproteobacteria bacterium | reverse complement strand
GCCAACATGGCCATGCACAACTGCGACGTGCTGATTGCCATCGGCGCGCGTTTCGACGACCGGGTGACGGGCAATGTGGCCAAATTCTGTCCCACGGCCAAGATCGTGCACGTGGACATCGATCCGGCCAGCATCTCCAAGAACGTGAAGGTGGACGTTCCCATCGTGGGGTCGGTGGAGCCGGTGCTGTCCGCCATGACCAAGCTCATTGAGGAAGGCGGGCGCAAGCCGGACCAGGACGCGCTGGCCGAATGGTGGAAGCAGATCGATGAGTGGCGAGCCATGGACTGCCTGAAGTACGACCGCGAAAGCGAGATCGTCAAGCCGCAGTTCGTGCTGGAAAGCCTCTACCGGATCACCGAGGGCAAGGCGTTCGTCACTTCCGACGTGGGCCAGCATCAGATGTGGGCCGCCCAGTTCTACAAGTTCGACGAGCCCCGGCGCTGGATCAACTCGGGTGGGCTGGGAACCATGGGTTTCGGCTTTCCCGCCGCCATGGGCGTGCAGTTCGCGCACCCCGACGAGACGGTGGTGTGCGTGACCGGCGAGGGCAGCATCCAGATGTGCATCCAGGAACTGTCCACCTGCAGGCAGTACGGCCTGCCCATCAAGATCGTCAATCTGAACAACCGGTACCTGGGCATGGTGCGCCAGTGGCAGGAGTTCTTCTACCAGGGCCGGTATGCCATGTCGTACATGGAGTCTTTGCCGGACTTCGTGAAGCTGGCCGAGAGCTATGGACATGCCGGCATGCGCATCGACAAACCGGCCGACGTGGAACCGGCGCTGCGCGAGGCGATGAAGATCAGGGACCGGGTGGTGTTCCTGGACTTCATCACCGACCAGACGGAGAACGTGTATCCGATGATTCCGGCCGGCGCCGGCCAGAACGAGATGATACTGGTGTAGATCGGCGGCTACGTGCGGGCCCGCCGTGGCCTGCAGGCGGGGGCGCCACGTTGCGCCTTGATTAGGGCTCGATTAGCGGATTTCTCAGATGCGGCACATCATTTCGATCCTTATGGAGAACGAGGCGGGCGCCCTGTCGCGGGTGGCCGGGCTGTTTTCCGCGCGCGGCTACAACATCGAGTCTCTGACCGTGGCGCCCACCGAAGATCCATCCCTGTCGCGCATGACCCTGGTGACCAGCGGCACGGACGAAATCATCGAGCAGATCATCAAACAGCTCAACAAGCTCATCGACGTGGTGCGCCTGATGGACATGACCGAAGGCGAGCACATCGAACGGGAAATGCTGCTGGTCAAGCTGCGCGCCATCGGCGGCGCCCGTGAAGAGCTCAAGCGTCTGAGCGATATATTCCGCGGACGCGTCATCGACGTGACCGACACCTCCTACACCATCGAGCTGACCGGTACCGGCGACAAGCTGGATGCCTTCCTGCAGGCGGTGGATCGCTCCCTCATCCTGGAGGTGGTCCGGTCGGGGGTTTCGGGGATCGCCCGCGGGGAGAAGGCTCTGCGACTCTGAGCCGCCGCGCCCGGCAGCAGGCCGCCGGTGCGCCGGAACCCGCGTGCCCCGGGACAGGTCCTTACAGCATCGCCATTACCGCAACTGGAGAGCACGGCATTGACCATGAATATCTATTACGACAAAGACGCCGACCTGTCCGTCATCAAAAAGCGCAAGGTCACCATCATCGGTTACGGCTCCCAGGGCCATGCCCACGCCAACAACCTTAAGGATTCGGGCGTGAGCGTGACCGTCGGCCTGCGGCCGGGGTCGGGCTCCGAAGCCAAGGCCAAGAAAGCCAAGCTGAAGGTCAAGTCCATCGAAGAGGCGGTCAAGGGCGCCGATGTGGTCATGATCCTGGCTCCCGACGAGCACCAGCCCAGCCTCTACAAGGAGCAGATCGAGCCCAACATCAAGAAGGGCGCGGCGCTGGCCTTTGCCCACGGCTTCAACATTCATTTCGGTCAGGTCGAGCCCCGTGCCGACCTGGACGTCATCATGATCGCCCCCAAGGGTCCGGGACACCTGGTGCGTTCGACCTACACCCAGGGCGGCGGCGTGCCCAGCCTGATCGCCGTATTCCAGGACGCCTCCGGCAAGGCCAAGGACATTGCCCTTGCCTACGCCAGCGCCAACGGCGGCGGCCGTGCCGGCGTCATCGAGACCAGCTTCCGGGAAGAGACCGAAACCGACCTGTTCGGTGAGCAGGTGGTGCTGTGCGGCGGTACCACCGCCCTGGTGCAGGCCGGCTTCGAGACCCTGGTGGAGGCCGGGTATGCGCCCGAGATGGCCTATTTCGAGTGCCTGCACGAGCTCAAGCTGATCGTCGATCTGATGTACGAGGGCGGCATCGCCAACATGCGCTACTCGATTTCCAATACGGCCGAATACGGGGATCTGACCCGCGGCCCCCGCATCATCGACGGCGACACCAAGGACGAGATGCGGCGCATTCTCAAGGAAATCCAGAGCGGCGAGTTTGCCCGCGAATTCATTCTGGAGAACCAGGCCGGTGCCGCTACCCTCAAGGCCAAGCGTCGGCTGGGCAGCGAGCACCTCATCGAGGAAGTCGGCGGACGGCTGCGCGACATGATGCCGTGGATCAAGGCCAGCCGGATCGTGGACAAGAGCAAGAACTGAGCCCTGGGCCGGGGGCCGCTTGCGAGCCAAGCGGCCCCCGGTCGACGGTCAGCCCACAGCCGTTCCCCGCGGTAGCGATGGCCAGCGATCATGTCCGATCAGGAAACGGAAAGCCCAGAGCCCAGACGCCGCAAAGGCATCTACCTGCTTCCCAACCTGCTCACCACGGCAGGGCTGTTCGCAGGCTTCTATGCCATCGTCGCGGCCATGGGAAACCACTTCGGTCCGGCCGCCATCGCCATTTTCGTGGCCATGCTCATGGACGGCCTGGATGGCCGCGTCGCCCGCCTGACCAACACCCAAAGCGATTTCGGCGTGCAGTACGACAGCCTTTCGGACCTGGTGTGCTTCGGGCTGGCGCCGTCACTGGTCATCTACGAATGGGCACTGCGGGACATGTCGGGCTTCGGATGGGCCTGGGCCAAGCTCGGCTGGCTTGCCGCTTTCGTCTACGCCGCCGGCGCCGCCCTGCGCCTGGCGCGCTTCAATACCCAGGTCGGCACTGCCGACAAACGCTACTTTCAGGGACTCCCCAGTCCGTCGGCAGCCGCGGTGCTCGCCGGTCTGGTATGGGTGGGTTCCGACATGGGCATTCCCGGGGCCGACATGATCGCCCCCGGCTTCGTGCTCACCGTTCTGATGGGCCTGCTGATGGTGAGCAACATCCGCTACTACAGCTTCAAGGAAATCGACTTCCGTAACCGCGTGCCTTTCGTGGCGGTGCTGCTGGTGGTGCTGGTGTTCGTGCTCACCTCCGTCGATCCCCCCAAAGTGCTTTTCTCGGTATTTCTGATCTATGCACTGTCCGGTCCGGTGCTGACGCTGTCGGGTCTGCGCAAACGCCGCAGGGAACGAGCCAACCGCAGCGGCGGGGGCCAGGGGTAAGGCCGGCCTTCTTGCCGGCTTCGACGTTGAGAATGGCGTTGTATCGGTCGGGCTTCGAGGCTTAGCCCAACCCGCGGTACACCCGTTCGTCGCCGCCAACCTGCCCCAACGTGCTCCAATGTGCGGCAAGTCTCCCGTGTGTGTGCCTGGATCTTCGGTAGGTCGGGCTGAGCCACGCAAAACCCACGCCCGCTGACACCCGGGTGGTCGCCGGTTACACGGCGCGTGGCCACCCCGGCGTTCATCCGATCGTGGATGCCGCCGTGTGCGGATCTACCGGGCTTGCGGCGGTTGCGTCCGTGGCCAGGCTGACCAGTCGGAGCGATTCTCGGCGACGTGGAAAAGCGCCGCGACCACATGGCGGTCGTAGCGGCTGTGACTGTCGGCCAGCAACTGGTCAAGGGCCGCCTCCACCGACACCGCATCCCGATAGGCGCGCGGACTGACCATGGCGACAAACGCGTTGGCCGCCGCCAAGATCTTCGCGGTCAGCAGCATCTGGTCTCCCATCAACCCTTTCGGATAGCCGCTGCCGTCGCTGTGCTCCTGTTTCTGGGCGATGGTTTCCAGCACCGGTCCGTCGAAGTCGATCCCTGAAAGAATGTCCAGGGTATATTGGACATGCTTCTTGAGGACCTCCTGATCGGCCTCGGTCAGGGCGCCGGTCTTGGTCAGGATTTCCTTGGGCACGAAGATCTTTCCCAGGTTCGCCAGGT
>DATFML010000317.1:0-16744 GCA_035266965.1 Gammaproteobacteria bacterium | reverse complement strand
ACCTACCACGGCCCGGGCCAACTGGTGGCCTACGTGCTGGTGGACATCGCCCGCCGGGGCCTGGGCGTGCAGACCCTGGTGCACACCCTGGAGCGCGCGGTGGTGGAACTGCTGGCCGGCTACGGCATCGACGCAATCCCCCGCCGGGACGCCCCCGGCGTCTACGTGCACGGCAGCAAGATCGCCTCCCTGGGTCTGCGCATCAAGCGCGGCCGCAGCTACCACGGACTGGCCCTGAACGTGGACATGGACCTGGAACCCTTCGGGCGCATCAATCCCTGCGGCCATCCCGGCATGACCGTCACCCAGCTGCGCGATCAGGGCATCTCCCCTGATTTCAACGAGGTATCGGAGCGCCTGCAGTCGCACCTGGCCGCCCTTCTGGGCTACACTGTGGCGCCCTGAAGCGCAGCGGCCACGGCCGGAGCGGGCCGCACGAGGCACACAGCACCATGACCGACACCGATCTCAAGCACCAGCGCGGCGCCGCCAAGACGGCGCGCATCCCCATCAAGATCGAGCCCACCGCCCGCCCCCGGCGCAAACCGAGCTGGATCCGGGCCCGCTCGCCGGGCAACCCGGCGGTGGGACGGCTGAAGAAGATCCTGCGGGAAAACCGCCTGTACACGGTCTGCGAAGAGGCCTCCTGCCCGAACATCGGCGAGTGCTTCGGCCACGGCACCGCCACCTTCATGATCATGGGCGACATCTGCACCCGTCGCTGCCCGTTCTGCGATGTGGCCCATGGCCGCCCCGAACCCCTGGACGCCGACGAGCCGGAAAACCTGGCGCGCACCATCCGGGCCATGGGCCTGAGCTATGTGGTCATCACCTCGGTGGACCGGGACGACCTGCGCGACGGGGGCGCCGGCCATTTCGTCGAATGCATCCGCGCGGTGCGTGCCCACAATCCCGCCACGCGGGTGGAGATTCTGGTGCCGGACTTCCGGGGCCGTATGGACCGGGCCCTGGACATCATGCACGCCGCGCCGCCCGATGTGTTCAACCACAACCTGGAGACGGTGCCGCGGCTGTACCGCCAGGCCCGGCCGGGCTCGGACTACCAGTGGTCCCTGACCCTGCTGCAGCGCTTCAAGGCCGGGCACCCCCAGGTGCCCACCAAGTCCGGCCTGATGCTGGGGCTGGGGGAAACCCTGGACGAAGTGAAACAGGTGATGGAGGATCTGCGGGCCCATGACTGCGAGATGCTGACCCTGGGCCAGTACCTGCAGCCCAGCCTGCACCACCTGCCGGTGGAACGCTTCGTGCACCCCGACGAGTTCGACGAACTGGCCCGCTGCGGACACGCCATGGGCTTCACCCATGTGGCCAGCGGCCCCATGGTGCGTTCCTCCTACCATGCCGACCAGCAGGCCAGGGACGCGCTGGCCCGCTGAGCGTCCCGCGGCCGCCCGCGCAGGAGTTGCCGTCGTTCTCAAATCCCTGCTCCTGCCCCCCGGACTGCTGCTCTGGCCGCTGGCCGCGGGGCTGATCCTGCTGGCCTTCGCGCCGGGCGCGGGGGTCGCGCTGACAGCCGCCGGCGCCGTGATGCTCTACGTCGGCAGCACGCCGGCAACCGCCCGCTGGCTGGCGAGGCGTCTGGAAACAACGCCCCCCGTAGCGGCGGACCCGCCGGCGGAGCCGGCAGCCGGCGCCATCGTGGTCCTGGGTGGGGAACTGCGCTGCCCCGCACCGGAGTACGGTGGCGACACCCTCGCCCCCACCACCCTCGAACGGGTTCGCTATGGGGCGGTCCTGCACCGGGCCACCGGCCTGCCGGTGCTGGTCACCGGCGGGCGGCCGCCCGGCTGCCAATCCAGCGAAGCGGCCCTGATGGCGGGCGTACTGGAGCGGGAACTGGGCGTCGAGACCTGCTGGCGGGAAGAACACAGCCGCACCACCTGGGAGAACGCGCAGCAGGCGGCAGCCGTGCTTGGCGAGCGGGGTATCGGGCGGATCCTGCTGGTGACCCACGCCATGCATATGCAGCGGGCCGCCCGCGCCTTCCGCCGCGCCGGCCTGGAGGTGGTGAGCGCCCCCATGGGATTCACCGCCGGCCACCTTTACCAGCGCGGGGCGGCGGCCTGGCTGCCCAGCGCCACCGCCCAGCATCTGATCGCAGACCTGGCCTACGAGTGGCTGGGCGGACTCCATTACCGCCTTCGCAGCCGCTCAAGCGCGACCTGATCGTTCCCGCTGGGCGAGGATCAGCCGGGCCGCCTCATCGACACCGGTAGGCGCAACAGGCGCGGGAGACGGTTGTTCCCAGCAGCGCGCCAGGGCGGGCCCCACACGACCTTCCTCCAACGCGTCCCGCTCCAGGGGCGCACAACGGCCGTGGCGGGTCAGCCAGTCGGCGAGATAGGGCTCCTCGGGCCAGTCGGGACGGGCCGCGTAGACCATGGGCGTGCCATTGCACACGCACTCGGCCACCGTGCCATAACCGCACTTGCCCACCAGGGCATCCACCGAGCGCAGTACGTCGATGAAGTCCATCTGCAGGGACTCCAGGTCGGTGGTGTCGGGCCGCCGGCTTTCCCAGGCCGCCGGTACCAGCCAGTGCACATCCTCCGTCACCGGCCAGCGCTCCATGGGCGAGCGGGTGGGGACGCCGCCGGGGGCCAGCAACACCAGCCGCTGTCCGTGGGACAGTTCGAGCCGGGACCGGATGGCATCCCGGCAGTCCCGGCCCACCCGGGCCAGCGGGCCGATGGCGCGCACATTGGACAGCTCGGGCATGGGCATGGAAGGTTCGGGGCACAGGAACAGCCGCGCGGCATTGTAGGCCGCCTCCATCTGATCCAGGATTGCGGGCGCCTCGGGCCGGTGCCCGAACAGCTGCCGATAGACCCCGGCCCAGTTCAGGGAACACAGCGCCACGGCGGGCACGCCGGCACGCCCGGCCGCGGCCAGGGACAGGTAGGGCACGTCCGCCAGCAGCAGGTCCGGAGCGAGCGCCTCCATGGCCGCCGCCTCGGCGCTCACCCGATGCTCCCAGTCCCGGTGCTGCTGCCGATAGCGCGCTGCGCTGGCCTCCATATCGATGTGCAGAGCCGAATGCATGACCAGTCCGAAGTCGGTGGCCCGCGGCACATAGTCGAACCCGCCGTCGATACGCCCCGCGAGAAATGCCCTGGGCAGGCTGGTCTGCACCGTGACGCGCAGGTCCGGTTGCCGCCGGCGCAGGGCGTTGAGGACCACCGACGCCTGGGCGGCATGACCGAAACCGTGAGGGGACAGGGCCACGAGCAGATGCATGGCGGGAAACGCGGGTCAGTCGGCGCGGGCCAGATCGAGAGGATAGCGCTCCATCAGATAGCCCACGCAGTCCTCGCGAATGATGCGCGGATCCAGCGTGAACATGGAGGGCATCACCGGTCGCGCGGTACGGATCTGACCATCGTCCAGCGCGAAATAGCGGCCCCCGACGTCCCGGCCGCTGTCGTCCCAGGCTTGCAGACGGCCGGCAACGCTGCCGGTCTGGGCCAGGGTGGTCCCGGTGGGCAGTTCCCGGAAATTGAGATGGTCCAGGTCGTCGATGAAACGCAGGTCCGTGTCGGCAGCCCCGAAGCCGATGGTGAGGCCGGCGGGCACCGTGACGGTGGCGACGGTGTGAAACACGTCGATATCGTGGGACGCAACCGGATGGTCGGGGATCCGGGTCAGATGCAGAGCGGCTTCCACGTACTCGCGGGCGTGGCTGACACCCAGGCTGTCGCCGGTGCGGCCGCACTCCACCGTCACGGCGGGACACAGCGGCGCGAACGCCAGAGACTGCACGCCCCGCGGGCGGGTGAAGTAGACCACCGTACGGCTGAACAGCGCCGCAAGGTGCAAAAAGGACTGCCCGGTCCGGTTGACGCAGGCATAGTGGGGATTGATGCCGGAATTGTTGTGCAGGTCGATGCTCGCGAACAGCCTGCGCTCGGCCATTTCCCCGACCACCCGGGTCATCATGTCGTGCTCCGGTGTGCCGCCGCCCTCGCCGCCCGGCCACACCCGGTTGTAATCGGGCTGCCCGGGAAGCGCACGCAGGCCGTGACGCGCGGCGGCGGGGTTGCCGATGAACACCGACAACGGCCGCGGCAGCTCCCGGTCCCGGTAGTCCCGCAACAGCGCCCGCAGCGCAAAGAAACCACCGGTCTCGTTGCCGTGCAGCAGCGTGGACACGAACAACGGCCGTTCCCCGCGGCCCGGCAGGTGGATCAATGCCGGTCCGCCCAGCACGTCGGCCAGCTCGGTGACATCGGCCTCGAGCAGGCCCTCGGGCAGCTGTTGGAAAACCTTCAACATGGTTCGAGTCCGGTTGCGGTGGCTCCGTCCGCGAGCGTGTCTCGTGGCATTCAAAATGGTACTACACAGCCAGCCGCCCGGGGTTCCGCAACGATGGGACGGCTTGACGGCCCTCGGGCCGAAGCCTATAGTGAGTTAGCGAACTAACTAAAGCATCCACTGCACCCCGAGTCTGCGGGAGATCACAAGTGAGCGCGACCGACACCTCCTCTGCGGAACCGCCATCAAATCTGCAGAAGGAATTGGACACTCTGCTGACCCGATTTCTTGCCGAGGTACCGGAGGAAGTCGCCGGCACCGTACGACAGGCGACCCGCGAGATCGCCGAGTCGGGAGTCGCCGAGCAATGCCTGCAGGCAGGCATGATCGCACCGGACTTCACCCTGCCGGACCAGCACGGCAAATCGGTGAGCCTGGCGGCGCTGCTCGCGGAGGGACCGGTGGTGGTGTCCTTCTACCGTGGCGGCTGGTGCCCCTTCTGCGGTCTGGAACTGGACTGCCTGCAGTCGTATCTGAACGACATTCATCGCCTGGGTGCGCAGTTGCTGGCGGTATCGCCCCAGAGCGCGGCTCAGACCCGCTCCACGGCCGAAACCCATGGGCTGATCTTTCCCGTGCTCAGCGACGCGGCCAACAAGGTGGCGCGCCAGTACGGCCTGGTTTATGCGCTGCCCCAGATGCTGCGCCCCATCTATCTGAGCTTCGGCATCGACCTGCCGCTGCACAATGACGACGGCAGCTACGACCTGCCCGTCCCCGCCACCTACGTCATCGACACCGACGGCGTCATCCGCCTGGCCTATGCCAATGCGGACTACAGCAAGCGCCTGGACCCGGCCCGCATTCTCGACAGTCTTCAGTCAATGGCTGCCGTCGACAGCTGAATACCGGCGCGGCGCACACTTGCCGCGCCCCAACCCGTTGCGAGCTACATGCCATGACCGATCAAACGTCCCTGGAGCTGATCAGCTTCGCCCTGTGCCCCTTCGTGCAGCGTTCCGCCATCACCCTGCTGGAAAAGCAGGTACCGTTTTCCACCACCTACATCGACCTGGCCGACCCGCCCAAGTGGTTTCTGGACATCTCACCGTTCGGCAAGGTCCCGGTGCTGCGGGTCGCGGACACCGTGTTGTTCGAATCGGCGGTGATCAACGAATACCTGGACGAGACCCATCCGCCCTCCCTGCACCCGGCGGACCCGCTGCAGCGCGCCCGCAACCGCGCGTGGATCGAATTCGGCTCCGATCTGTTGTTCACCCATTACCGGCTCTATACCGCCGCCGACGAAGAGGCGTTCGAGAAGGAGCATGCCGAACTCACCACCAAGCTGGCCCGCCTGGAAAAGCAGTTGGGCGACGGTCCCTATTTCAACGGGCCGCAGCTGTCTCTGCTGGATACCGCCTACGCCCCGCTGTTCCAGCGCATCGACATCCTTGAGCGACAGCGCCCGTTGGGGCTGATCGAAACGCCCCGCGTACAACGCTGGAGCGATGCCCTGCTGGCGCGGGAGTCGGTCCACAAATCGGTGCGGGACAGCTTCGCAAAGGACTTCGTCGGCTATCTCACCGGCAAGGACGGCTACGCCGCCCGCTGGTATCGCGAGGCGGCGTAACGCAAGGCACCGGCCGCCGGCTCGGGCGCGGGAACGCCGTCACGATACAGGGCGGAGCGGAAAAGCCAGTTCGTGGCGCGCACGCCATTCGTCCTTCACGTAATTGACGATGAGGGACTTGCGCACCCCTTCGATGGGACGGCGCTCGAATCCATGCCAGGTGTCGGTCCCGGGAACGAATATCAGGCCGCGGCCCAGGCCATAGGGCGCCCTGCCCAGATGGGCGCCGTCGGCGGTGTAGATGTCGGTGCCCCAGTCTTCCGAGCCCGGCCCCTCCGACAGATACACCAGCAGGGTGAACAGCTTGGCACCGATGTCGGTGTGGGGCTCCAACCAGAAGGCGCCGGTGTCCTGGCAGTACTCGATACGCAGATAGCTGCCCTGCAGATCCACACCGCACTGACGGGACAGACGGCTCACCGTGGGCTCGCTCTGCAGCGTTTTTGCCAGCGCATCACACACCGCAAAGCGGCTGCGATTCTCGGGCGAGAAGAAGGTCCGGGTGCTGTTGTGGGTCTCGCGCTTGCCCAGGGTATCGTCCACCGCCGGCGGTTCGAACGGCAACCGGCTCACCGTGCGACAGGTCGCGGCCGGAAACACATCCTCCAGCAGCCAGTGGCGAAACGGTTCCGATTGCGCTTGCGCCCGGTCCAGGGATCCTAGAAACGTTTCCTGTATGTTGTCGGTCTGATCCATCGCCAATTCCAGATTGAGATCAGGCCGCCGTCCAGCGCTTGAGCCGCGCCGAAATGCGATGACGGGCGATCTCCCGGGCGGCCACTCTCCGGTCGGTCATCCAGTTGAACATGACATAGCGGCGCACCCCCTCGTAGGGCCTGTGGCCGTGATAGGAACGCTCTCCCCGGCGAAATGCCACCAGCGTGCCGTTGTTCGGGGGCACCTCGGCAATCATGTCCTCAAGATCGTCGGGGCCGCGCAGCAGCCGCAGACGCCCGCCGTCGGCCTCCCATGGATCGTTGAGATACAGCAACCCGGTCACCAGCTTGCTTTCGGTGTCGGTGTGTATACGTCCGTCCTTGGCCTGACAGCGGCCGCGCACGGTGATCATCAGCGGCCGCCCGGCAAGATCGATGCCGAACTTCTCGGAAAACGCCGCCGTCACCTGCGGACTGCGCAGCTCCTCGATGAGCGCTGCAAAACCCGGCCCGTATTGAGTCTCCGCCAGGGGCAGCAGGCCGGGATAGGGAATGACAGGGAAGTCCCGGCGCACCGACACCACCGACTCGGCCCGCAGGAAACCGGGCACCACCGTGTAGTCGAAGGGATCGACGACCAGCGGGGTTTCCGCAAACGCGTTCAGATCGAGCAGACCCATGAGACGTTCCGGGTTGTGGGCACAAACCGCTATGGTGCGGCAATCGGGCTGAGTTACATTGACTCAGGTCAACGGGAACGGACTTGGTCTGGGTCGGGCGGTCGTGCCAAGCGCAGCTGAGCGGACAGTGATGCCAGCGGGAAGACCGGCGGGAATCAGATATCCCATTCATGCACCGGCAGGCCGCTGTCCTGGCGCAACCGGTACGCCGCAGTCAGCGCCGCCATGTCGCGGCCGTGCCTGGCGACGAACGCCCGCTGCCAGGCCGCACCGTTGCAGGCATTGCGGACCCGACCTTCTATGACCTCCAGGTAGCGGTCGCGGTCGGCCTGCTCGATGCGCAACAGATCCAAGCCACGACGGGCCAGCGGCAGCAGCCGGTCGAGCACCAGCGACTGCATGCGCTGCCGGCGCCCTTCCAGCCAGACGATATGGGCGTCCAGCCCGTCCCGTGCCGCCCAATAGAAATTGTCCCGGGCCTGCTCGAACGGCAGCCGCAGCTCGGGAGCCACGTCGGCATCCATCAGCGCGCGCAGCAGGCCGAAGAAAAAGGCTGCGTTGGCTATTTCGTCGATGATGGACGGACCGCCCGGCACCACGCGGTGCTCGATGCGAAGATGCGGCGTGCCATCCTCGTCGAAACCGATCAGCGGCCGGTTCCAGCGCCAGATGGTGCCGTTGTGCAGCCGCACGTGGGCCAGCCGCTCCGGCCGTTCGTCCTCGAAATCCGTGGGCAGCAGGACCGGGTAGTGTTCGAGGTTTTCCAGAAACACTTCGAACAGGGATTCCCGTGCGTAGCCGGTACCGAACGTCACCCGCCGGGTGGGTCCCTGGGCGGCATCGGCATACCCCCCCACGGCCACGGCCTGCTCGAAAAGGGGAATACGCGTCTCAT
Organism: Gammaproteobacteria bacterium; assembly: GCA_035266965.1. Lineage (GTDB taxonomy): Bacteria > Pseudomonadota > Gammaproteobacteria > DATFLG01 > DATFLG01 > DATFML01. The sequence continues at coordinate 8,608 of DATFML010000317.1, read as the reverse complement.
CCCACAGATCACGGCCGAACAGATAAGGCGAGTTGGCCGCCACCGCCACCAGCGGCGCCGCCACGATATGAGCGCTGTTGTAGCAGCGCATCGCGTGGGCCAGGGGCACCTGGAAGTGAATCTGGAAAGAGGTCGCGGCGGATTCCAGCATCACGTCGCGGTGACCGGAGTGCAGTTGCTCGCGGCCATGAATTTCCAGCTGCAGCGCCCTGCCCTGCCGTTGGCGGAACACCTGCTCGTTGAGGGCCCGGTAGCGGCGCAGGCGCGACATGTTGCGCAGGATGAGGTGGACGTCCTCCAGCGTGGGCAGAATGCCGATCATGACCAGACCGACCCCCATGGTCTGCGCGGCCTGACGGCAACGCTGCCAGGTGCCGTCCAGAGAGGCGTGCAGCCTGCCCAGAGCCGCGCCCCGCAGGGGTTCGGGCGGACCGTTCAGCTCCACATTGAAGAGCGCCAGCTCGGGAACCACCAGGGGATCGTCGAGGGCGGCGAGATAGGCTTCGTTGACCGGCGCCGGCCGGTTGTGCGCGTCCACCAGCCACGCTTCCAGCTCGAAGCCGGCCACCGGTTCGCCGTGGGCAAAACGCCCATCGAGAAACCATTGCCGCAACAGCCCGGTCTCGACCTCCAACCGGCGCCGGAAGCGCACGAAGTCGTCGTCCGTGAAACGGCTGTCGGTGATTTCCCGGCCCATGACGCGCCCCCACGTCCACGGTCCCCTCCCGTGCAGGAAAGACTACACCGCTTGACGCACCGGCAACAGTCCGGACGCATGGGCACTGATTGCGTGCGGTAGATTGGGCGGGGAGAGTGTCGGGCTTCGCGGCGTCCGGTCCAACAGGTGGGCCTCGGCCGTCGTGGGCTACTCCGGGGGCTCGTCGTACTGCGATTCCAGCAGCTGCGCCCACCGCATCTCATGCTTTTCGACGAACTTCAGCAACTGCTGTCGGAACGCCAGCAGATCCCGCTCGAATGTCTCGAAATCCCGACCGCCGTCCACCAGCTTGGCCGAACGCTCCAGATTCAGGAGCGCATCGCGCAGGTTCAGGCTGGCCGCCATGGCGCCCTTGACCTGCTCCCGCGGGTGGGGGATCCAACTGCGGTCGGAGGTCACCGAGCGCAGATTCTCGCCCACCTCCAGAACGCGCTTGCGCAGGCGTGGCAGTGTGCCGATCTTGGCACTCTTCAAATCCGCCCAAACACACAGGTCCAGCAGGTCCCGCCACCGACGGCGCAGCTCGGCAACCTGGTCGGGGTCGAATGCAAAGGATTGAGCGACGACTTGTTCGTCAAAGGCCATGATGGTTCTCTTGTGAAGCCAGTGGATCCGGCATCCGGCGGATTCAGCGCCGGCTCGCAAGCAGGGCATCCAGCTCCGCCAGGCGCTCGGGAGTGCCCACGTCGATCCAGCGGCCGCGATAATGCTCGCCGGTCACCTCACCCCGGTCCATGGCAGCGCGCAGCAACGGTGCCAGGGCGAATCGTCCCGGCCGGGTGTCGTCGAACAGGGCCGGCCGATACACCCCGATACCGCTGAAGGTCAGCCGCGGGCCGCCGTTCTGTCGGACCCTGTGGCCGTCGAACACGAAATCGCCGCTGCCGTGATGGTCGGGGTTGTCCACCAGAACCAGATGCGCCAGACCCTCGGGGGAAATGGGCAGGCGGGTGAACGGATAATCGGTCCACACGTCGCCGTTGACCACCACGAAGGGTTCCGGTCCGAGCAGGGGCAGCGCATTGCGGATACCGCCGCCGGTCTCCAGCGCCCCGTCGGGCTCCGGCGAGTAGCGGATATGCGCCCCGTAACGGCCGCCGTCCCCCAGGCAGTCCTCGATCGCCTTGCCCAGATGGGCATGATTGACGATCAGCTCCCTGATGCCCGCCTGCACCAGCGCCGCTATGTGGTACTCGATCAAGGCGCGCCCCCCGGCCGGCAACAGCGGCTTCGGGGTGTGGTCCGTCAGCGGTCGCATACGCTCGCCACGGCCGGCTGCCAGAATCATTGCTCTCACGGCGTTCTCCGAACAGGCGCCCGTCAGGGCCCGGGCAGCGGCACCAGCGGCGCACCGCCTGACTTGCCTCCGTCACCCGCCGACGTTCGCTGTATCCGCGCAGGACAGGGCCGGCGGGACGCATCCCCCGGCGCCCGCAGATGTCCGCGCCGGGAAAGCTCTGCACAGGCCGTTTCAGCAGTCTGTGCAGACGGGTTCCCTGGAGGCTATCCGCCGCGTGCGGCCCGTTCCGCCTCCAGGGCGGGAACCACCCGTGTTTCGACGAATTCGTGCAGGTTCGCCAGCTCATCGTAACGCCCCGTCACCTCGCGCAGATAACCGACGGTACGCGGGATGTCCGCCAGGTAACCCGCCTTGGCATCGCGGTGATAAAGGCGCGCGAAGATACCCGCCACTTTCAACTGGCGCTGCACGCCCATCCAGTCGAACCAGCGCAGGAAACGCGCCTGGTCTGCGGGGCTGTCGGTGTCCCGCAGGACGCCCGACTGCGATGCCAGATCGTGATAGCCAAGCGCCCAGCTCTCCACCTGCTCCCGCGGCCATGCGATGTAGGCATCACGAAGCAGGGAAACCAGGTCATAGGTTACCGGCCCGATGACCGCATCCTGGAAATCCAGAATGCCCGGGTTCTGGCGCTCGGTCACCAGCAGATTGCGGGAATGAAAATCCCGGTGCACACACACCTGGGGCTGGCTCAGCGCGGCGTCCGCCAGGTGCTGGAAGGCGTCGGCCAGCAACTGCGTTTCCTCGGACGAGAGCGCCAGACCAAGATGCCGGGAGAGGAACCAGTCGGGGAACAGCCGCATTTCCCGCAGCAGCAGTTCGCGGTCATAGGGCGGCAGCTCGTCGGCACAGGGCCCGCAGGCCTGCATCACCAGCAGAGCGCCCAGCGCATCCCCGTACAGCCGGTCTGCCGTATTCTCGTCCAGCGCCGACAGGTAGTCGCGGGTGCCCAGATCGGTGACCAGCAACAGGCCCCTTTGCAGGTCGGCCTCCAGAACTTCCGGCACGTTCAGCCCCAGGTTCGCGAATCGACGGGCGATATCCACGAACGGCCGGCTGTCCTCGCGCTCGGGCGGGGCATCCACGGCAATGTAGCTGCGCTCGCCGGTCTGTACCCGGAAATAGCGCCTGAAACTGGCATCACCGGAAGCCGGCACCAGCGCGACATCGCCCAGCCGCAGCTCGTCCTGCAGCCAGCTCTTCAACAATTCCCGTCTTTCCGGCACCCGAATTGCCCCGTATCCGGTGGCGACAAACCACGGTAACAAACCGTGCATTATACGCATCCCGGCCGGGGGCGAACATGCGCGCCGAACAGCCTGTGCCCCTCGGGCGGACCGCCGCCGCCCAGCCGGACAATTGAAGCCATGCCCATTCTGTGAGACTTTACGGGGCGCCTGCCAACGGCTCCGACCGCCCGCTGGCGCTGACGCCGGGCTTGGGCACCGCCCCGGCGACACGGAACGCAAGACACTACCCAGAACAACGGCCGTACCACCCGGAGGCTGCGGGGCGCCGGTCGCCTCGCTGGCGACTTGCCGGACGGGGAGACCGGACTGCGTGACTTACAGACGATTGACCCTGTCGATGGCGGGCGGGCTGCTCGCCGGCTGCTGCGGAACGGCATTGGCGGCCGTCTCTCCGTGGCACTGCCGTCAGGGTCCGGATGGCCACTGGGTGTGCGTGCCTGCCGAGTCCACGACCGCCACCCGGGCCGCAGGCGCTGTGCCTGCGCAGATTCCGCAACAGGAAAGCGCCGCCGGAAAAAGCACTCCGCCGGCAAAGCCGGCCACAGGCGCGGTCCCGCCAAGCGCGGCCCCGGGCACCGCCGCTGCGGCCGGCAAGGGTGCACCGCAGGCCGCACTGACCGGCGGCAGCCGGCAATGGCACTACTGCCGGGTGCCGGCGCCCACCAGCCCCATGCCGCCCCTGTTGCCACCGGGAAGCCCCACCCAGCTGACGGCCAACCAGGCCAGCATCCGCGGCAACCGCATCTACGAGCTGCACGGCAACGCGGTCATGAACCGGCCGGGCGAGCGGCTCACGGCAGATCATCTGTCCTATGACAAGAGCACGGACGTCGCCAAGGCCAGCGGCCGGGTGCATCTGGTGCAGCAGAATATCCAGGTCACCGGCACCCACGGGCACCTGGATACACATTCCGACAAGGGAGAGCTGCACAGCGCCCACTACAAGCTGCCGGCGCGCCATGCCCGGGGTTCGGCGAAGACCGTCTTCCTGGAGGGCCCCGGACTCAAGCGGCTGCAGCATGCCACCTACACCACCTGCGACCCCGGCCATGACGACTGGCTGCTCAGGGCCCGTCAGGTCAACCTGTTCGAGCAGCAGGGCATCGGTGTGGCCCGCGACGTCAACGTCGATTTCAAAGGGGTGCCGATACTGTACTGGCCATACCTCAGCTTCCCCATCAACGATCGCCGCAAGTCCGGCTTTCTGATTCCCAGCATCGGCAGCTCCGGCAATTCCGGTTTCGACCTGCGGGTACCCTATTACTGGAACATCGCGCCCAACAGGGACGCCACCTTCACGCCCCGTATCATGAGCAAGCGCGGCATCATGCTGGGCACCGAATTCCGGTATCTGAACCGCCACGACCGGGGCCAGTTGAACCTGGAATACCTGCCGTCGGACAGGCAATACGGGTCGGACCGCTATCAGGTGGCGTTCCACGACGCCGCTTCGCCGCTGCCCCATCTGGCCACCGACGTACGGTTCAATCAGGTATCGGATTCGCAGTATTTCCAGGACCTGGGCAACAACCTCTCCACCGCCAGCACCACCGACCTGGAGCGCCACGCCCAGGCCACCTATTACGGGTCCTGGTGGTCATTGTTCGGTCAGGCCCAGGACTACCAGACCATCGACCCGACCATCCCGCTGGCCAGTCGCCCGTACCAGCGCATGCCCCGGCTGGTGTTCCGGGCGACCCCGCCGCTGCACGCCGGCGGCCTGAACTATCACCTGAACGCCGAGTACGTCCGGTTTGCGCGCACTGACAATCCGCCCGGCAGCCCGGTGGGCACCCGGGTGAATCTCAAACCCCAGGTCAGCCTGCCGTTGGGGGGCTCGGCCTATTTCGTCAAACCGACCCTGGCCCTGGACTACACCCGCTACCAGCTGCATGACACCGCCGCCGGGCAGCCCACCGACCCCAGCCGCACCGTGCCGCTGTTCGACGTGGACAGCGGCCTGTTCCTGCAGCGCAACGTCACGCTCGGCGGGCACCGCTTCGTGCAGACCCTGGAGCCGCGGGCCTACTACCTGTACGTGCCCTACCGCAACCAGTCGGACATCCCCCTGTTCGACACGGGCCTGTACGATTTCAACTTTGCCCAGATGTTCCAGCCGAACCGGTTCAGCGGCACGGACCGGGTGGGCGATGCCAACCAGCTCACCGTCGCGGTAACCAGCCGCCTGCTGGATCCGGACACCGGTGTGCAGGCGGCCAGCGCCAGCCTCGGACAGATCTACTACTTCCGCAACCGCAAGGTCACTCTCTATCCCAACCAGACACCCGGAACCCGGAATTCCTCGGATCTGGTGGGCGAAGTCACCCTGCAGCTCTCCAACGACTGGCAGACCAGCGCGGACCTGCAGTGGAATCCCCACACCCGCCGCAGCGACCTCGCCCGCTACCAGTTCAGCTACCGGCGGGACGACCGGCATATCGCCAACTTCGCCTACCGGTACCGGCGTAACCTGCTGAAGCAGACCGATCTGTCCTTCCTGTGGCCGCTGGCCGGACCCTGGTCCGCGGTGGGACGGTGGAACTATTCGCTGCTGGACCGTCAAACGGTGGATGCGTTCCTCGGCGTCGAGTACGACAGCTGCTGCTGGGCGGTCCAGGTGGTCGCGCGCAACTACATCAACGGCATCGGCGGCGCCCGCAACCACTCCATCTACCTGCAGCTGGTGCTCAAGGGGCTCGGCGACATCGGCAACCCCGTCGGGACCCTGCTGGAAAATGGTATCCTAGGCTATCGACCCAACTCCTGAGCAATTCGTCCATGAAAGTATTCCGTGTCCTCTTCCTGCTGCTGGCCTTCATCGGCACCGCGGCCCACGCCAAACCGGAAACCCCGCCGACCCAGGAGATCAACCGCATCGTCGCGGTGGTAAATGACGACGTCATCGTCCAGAGCGAGCTCGATGCCAAGATCAAGCTGGTACGCGAGCAGCTGCAGGCCCAGAAAACCCCGCTGCCGGCCCCCAAAGTGCTGCGCCGCCAGGTTCTGAATCGCCTGATCACCCAACACCTGGAACTGCAGCTGGCCTCCAAGAACAACATCACGGTGGACGACCACACCCTGGATGCCGCCATGCGCCGGCTTGCCAGCCAGAACGGCATGAACCTGACCCAGTTCCGCGGGGCACTGGAACGGGACGGCTACGACTACAAACAGTTCCGGGACGAAATCCGCAAGCAGATCATCATCCAGCGTCTGCAGCAGCGGATGATCAACGACAAGGTCCAGGTCACCAGCCAGGAAGTGGACAACGAGCTGTCGCGGATGGCCGCCAGCGGGCAGAGCCACGAGGAGTACCACCTGGCCCATATTCTGGTGGCGGTGCCGGACGCCGCATCGCCGGCCCAGATCCAGGCCGCCAAGCGCAAGGCGGAAGGGATCCTGCAGAAGCTGCACAACGGGGCTGACTTCCGGGAAATGGCGGTGGCCCAGTCCGATGGGCAGCAGGCCTTGAAAGGCGGGGATCTGGGCTGGCGCAAGGCGGGCCAGCTGCCCACCATCTTCGCGAACATCGTCCAGAAAATGAAAACGGGCCAGATCAGCGGATTGATTCGCAGCCCCAGCGGCTTTCACATCATCAAACTGGTCGCCAAACGCGGCGAACAGCAGCATGTCGTCACCCAGACTCTGGCGCGCGAAATCGTGATCAAACCCAATCAGCTGATGTCCAGCGCCCAGGCCCGCAAGGAGCTCGGAAAGCTGCGCCAGCGCATTCTGGACGGCGATGACTTCGGCGCCCTGGCGCGCGCCCACTCGGACGACAAGGTGACCGCCGCCAACGGCGGCAGCCTGGGCTGGGTCAATCCGGGCCAGCTGCCGCCCCAGTTCCAGCAGGTGATGGACAAGACCAAGGTGGGGCAGATCAGCCAGCCCTTCCAAACGCGGCGTGGCTGGGTGATCGTACAGGTGCTGGACCGGCGCAAACACGACAGCACCAAGGACTACCGGCGGGCAAGAGCCCGCAACCTGGTACACAAGCGCAAGGCGGAGGAAGCGCTCAATCTCTGGCTGCGCCAGTTGCGCGACGACGCCTACGTGAAGATCGAGCCGCACGACAACACCTGACCCGAGGTCCGCTTGCGTCCGGCCGGGCGCGGTACACGGAGTCCGGCGCGGGCGGCATCGGGCCACAGCACCTGGACCCATGGGAAGAACCGTACGCATCGCGCTTACCCCGGGAGAGCCGGCCGGCATCGGCCCCGATCTGTGCGTGCAACTGGCCGCCCGGGGCGGCGAAGCCGAGCTGGTCGCGGTCGCCGACCCGGTGGTGCTGGAACAGCGCGCCGCCGCTCTCGGGCTCGCGCTCACTCTGCGACCCTGGGACCCCACGCACCCCCCGGCGCCGCGCCCGCCGGGAGAGCTCACCATCCTGCCGGTGCCCGCCTCAGCGGCCGTGCGGGCCGGCCATATCGATACCTGCAACGCACGGTACGTGCTCGACACCCTGGATCACGCCATCGACGGCTGCCTGGACGGGCGCTTCGACGCCATGGTCACCGGCCCGGTCCACAAAGGCGCCATCAACGACGGCGGCGTACCTTTCACCGGACACACCGAGTACCTGGCCGAACGCACCGGCGCCTCCGATGTGGTCATGATGCTGGCCGCGCCCGGGCTGCGGGTGGCGCTGCTGACCACCCATCTGCCCCTGTCGGCCGTGCCGGGCGCCGTCACCGCCGGGCGCCTGCAGCGGGTGCTGGCGGTGCTGCACCGCGAGCTGCGCACCCGCTTCGGCCTGTCCCGACCGCGTATCCTGGTCTGCGGTCTCAATCCCCACGCCGGCGAGGGCGGGCACCTGGGTCGGGAGGAAATCGACATCATCGCACCGACCCTCGAGCACCTGCGCACCGCCGGCATGAACCTGCTCGGCCCCCTGCCGGCCGACACGCTGTTTACTCCGCGACACCTGGAGCACGCAGACGCGGTGCTGGCCATGTACCACGACCAGGGCCTGCCGGTGCTCAAGTACATGGGCTTCGGCCGCGCGGTCAACATTACCCTGGGGCTGCCCATCATCCGCACGTCGGTGGACCACGGTGCCGCGCTGGATCTGGCGGCCAGTGGCCAGGCCGATGCGGGCAGCTTGAAAGAAGCAATCACGCAGGCCATTAATATGAGCGGGCCACCCTGGCAACAAAGTTTACATGGCTACAGCGGCACACTAAAATTACCCAGAGAATTTCGTATTCAAAGAACCTCACATGGCCACCGATTCAAACTCCTCCCGCCCTCCCATGACAACTGTCACCCAGTATTGCACCCATAAATCGGTGACCGGGCAACCCGTATCATCAGCATGACATCGTATTCGACAGACAGTGA
>DATFML010000316.1:0-14496 GCA_035266965.1 Gammaproteobacteria bacterium | reverse complement strand
CGAATGACTTGCCCTGGGGCCAGCCGCCGGCCTGGGACAGCATGCCGGCCAGCATGGGGAACATGGGCCCGGAGATGGCCGGGTTATTCATGCCGATGGCGCCGTGCAGGGCGGGCGTGGTGAGGTCGGACCAGCGCCGGGGCGGGTCCTTCAGGGTGGCCGGATGGTAGGTGAAGGCGCCGGCCAGAGTGAGGCCCGTCGGTGTGTAGCTGCCATCGGCGGGCACCAGCTTGCGGCCCAGAGCCGTCCACGGCAGATCGGGCACCATGTGACGGGCGGCCAGGTGGGCACCGTCCAGCCCCGCGGCCGCCTCGTCGCCGTCGAACCACGCCAGGGTCCACCCCGGCCGCCGGCCTTCGGCGGAGACCCGCGCCAGCAGCGCACCGGTGGACAGCTGCACCACCGTCACCGGAATACCGGTGGCGCGGGTGAACGCCTTGGCCACATCCGGCCCGTAGTCAACGGCACTGTACAGAACCAGGCCGTGGTGCCGGCTGGGCCACAGCGCCCAGGCCGCCGCCGCCACCAGTACCAGCAGGACCAATCCGATCGGCACCACCCGCCTCATTGTCGCCTCCTCCACATCCGTTGAATTCGATGTTCTGTTGTTGAACGCCACGCCGTTCGCGGCAAGCCGGCAGCCGCACCGGAGGCACTGCCCAGCCCCCTCCGCGGCGGGCCGAATAATAGCAAAAGCCACCCCGGACGAAAGCCTAAAACTGCCAATATTTCGGATACTTACCGCATAACATACAAAGCAGCCCGATTTGCAATAGAACTGCAATCAAAGCTTCATCCCCCCGCCATCTCCCTGTCATTCCCCCGCAACAAAAAAAAGGGGGTCGGTGACAAATGAGAATCATTTGTCACCGACCCCTTTTTCCGACCCCTTTTTCCGACCCCTTTTTCGCCTTTTTCGGGTCCCTGCGGCGGCGTCAGCGACGGTGCCGGCTGCGTTCCTGTCGGTTGATCCACAGGGCGGCGGGGACGCTGGCGAGCAACAGTGCGCCCACGGCCAGGTACGTGACGAGCAAACCGAAGTGCAGGCCCGCCTCCAGACCGACAATGGGGCCGATGCTGCCTCCCACATCGCCGAACAGCTGATAGGCGCCCACTGCCCGTCCGTATTGCTGGCCGCCGGCGGCGTCCCCCAGCAGTACCAGCAGGGGCAGGTTGATGCCGTTGAAGGAACCCCCCACCAGGATGGCCCCCAGGAACAGCAGCCGCAGGCTGTGGGCCAACCCGAGCAAGGCAAAACCGGCGGCCAGCACCGCCAGCGCCGGGAGCAGCACGGAGGAACGCAGTGCCAGACGGTCCAGCCACCGCCCCAGGATCAATGCAGTGACCGACGAGCACGCCATCATGGCGGCCATCACCAGACCGCCGGTGCCCTGATCGGCCATGCCGAGCAGATGCAGGCCGCGCTGATGCACCAGCACCACCAGGGTCGCCAGCAGCACGCCCTGCACGGAAAGGAAGATCAGCAGATTGAATCCCCAGGCGGATGCCAGCATCGGAAAGCCGGGGAGCCGGCGCAGGGGTACCGTCGGCGCAGCCTGATGGCGGGGCACGCGGGTCCCTGACGAGGGGACCAACCGCAGGGCCGCCAGCGCACCCAGCAGGGTCAGCGCCGCCCCCACCAGGAAAGCGGTGTCGTCCGAGGCCCGGTCAGCAATGAGACCGCCCAGCACCAGCCCTCCGGGCAGCCCCAGCCCCATGGCAATGCGCACGGTGGCGGTGAGCCGGCCCCGGTCCGCGTCGCCTGAGAGACCCAGCACGCTGGCCTGGGCCCCCACCAGCAGCAGGGCAGAGCCCACCCCGAACAGTGCCCGTCCGCCCAGGAACCACCAGGCTGGCGGTCCCAGGTGCAGGCCGGCGCTGTAGCCCAGGATACCGACAGACTCGATCACCAGCCCCAACGCCAGCGGTCCCTTACCCCCCAGGCGGTCCACCAGGCGCCCGGCCACCGGATCGAAGGCCATGCGGGTGATGCGGTTGGCCGACAGGATGAGCCCGATCATGCCGCCGGCGATGCCCAACTGCAGGCCCAGTGCGGGCAGAATGGGAAACACCAGCCCTCCGCCCAAGCCGCCGATGAAGGTCACCAGCCCGATGCGACGGCTGGCGGCGGCAGCGTCAGTGGTATGGGTGTTCGCTGTCATGGGTGGAATCGGAACCTGTCAGCATGATAGGGCTCGGTGCTGTCGCCGTTCGACGCGCATCGATCAGGGCGTGGTGACTCCGGCAACGTTACCCGAAACACCGGGCGCTGGCGTGCGTTCATGGAACCGGACCGGAGACTGGTGCCTCCGCTGTACCGACGGAGAAGGCGGACGATCCAGACCCTGTCGGCGCCCCCCAGGGAGCCCCTGCACAGGTCGATCAAGTGGATGATCACAAGGTTGCAAAGGCGGGAGAAAGCGCAGTTTACACAGGGTCTGTCGCTTCGCGATCCCGCGTTCCGAGCACCTTTGCAACGCCGTCAGCGCCGCGTCAGCGGCCTGTGCAGAGGTTCCCTAGGACAATCGGTGGCGGCAGAACCAGCTGTCCAGCTGCCGCGCCCGCCCCGAACCGCTCCGGTAGGCGAACCCGACCTGGCGGGTCAGCTTGTCCTGTAGCGGGCAGAGCGCGACGTCGCCACCTTCGACGACACTGGTCCGGGGTACCAGTGCTACCCCGACGCCGGCGGCCACCAACGCCAGCGCCCATTCTTCCGAGTGCACCTTGGCGGCGATTCTGACATCGTTTGCGCTGCGTGCGATCAACGCCATCATCTGCCCGTGGAACTCGCAGCTCACCCGTTCGATCAACGGATAGTCCAGCAGCTCCGACAGGGTGACTTCCCGTTTCAGGCGCAGCTCATGATGGCGGGGCACCGCCGCCACGTATCCTTCGTTCCATACCGGCACGAAGGTCTCTCCCTTTTTCAGAGCGTGGTTGGAGGTCAAGCGCAGGTCCGCCGGGGTGTCGCCGGTGACCACGCGCAGCTCCAGTTCCGGGTGCGCATCCAGCAACTCCTTCATGATGGCACCCACCCGGACCATGTTGATCGATGCCAGCACGTTGACAGTCAACGCCTCGCGCCGGGCGGTGCCATCCTTGAACAGTGCACGAATCGCACCGGCGTCGTCCAGCAACTGCAACGCCAGGGGATACAGGCGCTCTCCCTCCGCGGTGACATGGACTCCATGTCGATGACGGCGAAACAGTCGCGCACCCAACTCGGCTTCCAGCTGCTCCACGGCCGCCGATATGGACGGTTGCGAGACATGGGACCGCTTTGCCGCACCCGTCAGACTGCCGCACTCGTAGGCAGCCACGAAATAACGAAGGCCGCGCAGATCCATAGCCATAGCCTGCTACTGATATAGAAATTAAATAATTTACCTATGGTACCCGTCCACCTAAGGTGATCGCCAGCCACCACCCGCAGTCACCGCCGCCCGCAACCCAGAAAAGGGGTCGGTGACAAATGATTCTCATTTGTCACCGACCCCTTTTTGTTAGCGCATGCCGTCGGCAAACGTCCCGTGTTTGTGCGCGGGCGCCGGGGGATAGGTGTACATAAAGAGCCGGGACACCTGCAGCTGCGCGGGTGGCATGTCCTATGCATTGCCTTCATTTGTCCGTCCATCTAGCCGGATTCATGACGCAGATTGTCGAGGGATGAAGCCGGTTCTCAGGACGGACACCGTCACCGGCGGTGCGGATGACCAGCGACGATCGCGTCAGGCGACGCCATGGGTGACGCCTTCTCCGATCAGGCGGGCTGCCCGCCCGTAATGTCGGCACTGGTGGTGCACGAGGGGGCATATGCCCCGCAACGAAGTTGCGGTGCCGGCACACAGAACACAGGAGACCATCATGGCAATACGAATCCCCAAAACCGCTATGCAGTCCCGGGCAGACCGAACACGGCGCACTGACGACACGCGGCCGGCGGCCACCGTGCCCGTTGAGTTGCTCTGTGCCCATTGGCAGCGCAGCCGGCTGCACCATCCACCGCACCTGCAGGCACTGCGTCCGTCACTGCCGCCCATGGAAGAGCGTCGGGACCACGACCTGCCGGAGGATGCGCGCCGTTTCCTCGCGCTCCACGGCGTTATCGCCTAGCGCGCCGGAAGACGTCCCGATCCGAATCGCTCTCATTCGGTGAGGCGGGGCGCCGCCTGCAAGGCAGTGATCCGCGGATTATCCAGCAGCGGCTTCAGCCGCCGGAAATCAGGATTTCCAGATTCCTCATAGCGGATGCACGGCAGCCACTGGATGCACCCCGGCGAACGAGCCGCTGTTTACCCAGGCATACCGACCAGCGGGCCACGTTGGCAGCAGACAACGCAGTTGGTCAACCAACAGCGCGAGCAGTCGCACTTCCTTCAACGGCTCACGACGCAACTCGGCATTGACGTTTGATGATGTTGCTACCCGCGTCGGCGTTTGCGTGTAGCCCGACGTCATTGCGGCGCAGCCCGCCACTGGTGCGCCAGTCGCCGGCTCGCACCGACATCGGCAGGACTCAGCCGGCTCAGCAGCCGGTCGCGGGCGGCCAGCGCCCCGGTCTTTCGGGCGCCGTTGCCGAATACCTCCGGGCGGGTCCGGCAGGAACGCACCGCCAGCAGGTACCACTTCAATGCCTGCACCGGGTCCGCCGGTACGCCCTGCCCCCGCTCGTAGAACTCCCCCAGGGCCAGCCGGGCGCCTGCCATGCCGCGGTCAGCCGCCCGGCGCATGAGCGCCAGACCCGCCGCACGGTCTCTGGCCACACCGTCGCCCTTGTGGTACATCCACCCCAGGTGGTACATGGCCTGCACGTAGCCATTGTGGGCAGCGGCCGCAAACCAGTGCAGCGCCCGCCGGTCGCTCCCCGGCACCCCCCAGCCATGGGCGTACAGCAGACCGAGCAGGTACTGGGCCCGGGGATGACCCTGCTCCGCCGCCTTGTCCAGCCAATAGGCTGCCCGCGCATGGTTGCGGGCAAAGCCGAGCGTCCAGCCGTGAAAATTACCCGTTTCGTAGGCGTAGCCCAACTCGAATTCCACGGGCGTGCGCCACACTGTGAGTGCCGCGCCGCCCGCCCCCACGACGAGCAGCGCCAGCAGCCAGGGTCGCAGACGGGCGAAAGCCCCTCTCATCGTGGGGTGCCCGCCGCACAATTCGGGGCGGCGCTGCCGGCCACCGCGTCAGCGCCCACGGCCGACGCTCCCCGTATCGATCACCCCCGCCACGGCACTCTCGCCGGCCTCCAGCGCCCCCTCCAGGTAGCCTCCGTTCAACACCACGGTCTCGCTGCCGGCAAACAGCACCCGACCGTCCCAGAGGGAGGAGAGCTCCGGCGACAGGCCGTAGTCGGGATGCTGCATCAGCGGCTCGCTGTCCGCCGCTGTCGCGGTCAATGGATCCTCGCTCCAGTCCTTGATCCGGTAGCCGATGGGGTTCGCGGCCTCAGGTCCGAACAGCCGCTCCAGCTGCTCCAGGGAATGGCGCGCCAGCGCCTCTCTACCCAGCTCGCGGCGGGCCGCTGCCGGTACGCCATAAAAGCCGAACAGACCGTAGGGACCACCCCGGACCGGCGAAGCGTCGTGGATTTCCATCAGCGGACCCATCCGACTGAAGACTTCACCGGACAGGCCCTGACGTTCCCAGAAAGGGGTCGCGTAGCAGGCCAGGAACTTGGCGTGCCCCGCCATCCAGGTGGGCGTGGCCAGGAAGGTCTCGCGCTGCACCGGGGGCAGCGGCGGCTCGAAGGTCACCGTATCGGCCAGCAGGCGCAGCGGCAGAGCGGTGATGACGTGCGGGGCATGCAACTGCCCACGCCCGCCGTCTGCAAGCTCGAAGTCGATGCGCACCCCGCCGGATTCCGCCGCCACCCGGATGGCCCGCCGCCCTGTCAGCACAGTCTGCGGCTCCAGTCGGGCGGCCAGCGCTTCCACCAGGGCGGCAGCACCGCCGGCAATGCGGCAGGACTGGGCGTGGGGCGAATCCCCGGGCACCCGTTCCGGCGCCGGCAGCAGCGAGTCCTCATACAGGGCGGCGCCGCGCGTGGCCTGCAGGAAGACCGGCACCTGCAACTCGTTCAGCAGGCGCGCCATCATGGGCTGAAGATCAGGCCAGACCCAGGCCGGCCCCAGGTCGAAACGCGCGCTGCCGCCGTCAGGCGCCGGGACGGTTTCGCAGGCGATACGCCCGCCAAGGCGCCGGCGCGCCTCCAGCACCCGGCAGGACATGCCGGCCTGTGCCAGCCTGAAGGCACTATGCAAGCCGCTCAGGCCGGCGCCGATGATGACGCAGTCGCAGTCCATGAATCGAAAGAAAAATGGGACGGACGGGGCGATGTTAGCAGGAATCGCGCCCCGGCCTCATCCGTAGCGCGAACACGGTGCACGCGGCGCTCCGAGTTTGTTAGGCTGCGCAGGCGCGGTGCAACGGCGACGGGCGAGGCAGGCGTCCGGCGTTTCGGTACACGGCGCCCGCCCCCGCTGAGGCCGGCGACCGACCCTGGGACCGGCGCGCCGGCAACCCGCGGCCTGGCACGAGGGGTGTCAGCCGTAGAACGTCGCTTCCACGTGTCTCCTGCACCACTACCACCACCAATTCGCCCGGTCGTCGCCGGCAGACGACGCGTATGAAGGACGCGTGAGCGGCACGTTGCCCGCGGGAGTGGTCGGGGCCGGCCTCCACAGACAACGGGAGCAATGGGTTAGCTCCCGTGAGGCAGTCGTCGGGGACCGATGGCACGAGCTTTGCTATGCCCGGGTGGTCGACAGATCGCACAACGCGGATCGGTGAATCTTCATGGAAGACCGGGAGAATGTGGAAGCCGGGGCCCGTGCAGATCGCCACCGGCAGGAATCATGGAAGCCGCCCGCCCACAGGGCAGGCTCTCTTTGGCAGGAGCGGACAATGCGTGATTGGAAGGAAGCCATCTATCGCCAGCGCGAAGAACTCGCGCGATTGTTGCATGAACCAATGGCCCGTCTGGCCGAATGCTGTGCGGGCGGCTGGCCGGATCGGCAGGCGCTGAACCAGGCACTGCGCAACGGCTTTGCAGACATACCCCACTGCACCTACCTGTATGCCCTGGATACCGCAAAGCGGCAGATCAGCGACAACATCAGTGCCCACGGCATGGTATACGGACATTACGGGCGGGATCGGTCCAACCGGCCTTACATGCGCGAATCCATACCGGCGTGGGGATTTCTGCTGTCGGACGCCTACGTCAGTCGCAACGCCCGTCGCCCGTCATTGACCGCGTTGCACATCATTCGCACGCCGGATGGCACGCTGGGTTATGTGGGTGCCGATTTCGATCTGCGCAACCTGCCGGTGACCGCCGAGCTGTACGAGGAACCGGGGCACTGGCAGCAGATCAAGGGTGACCCCGCCATACGGAGCACGGTGTTTCTGCAACGGCGTGTGGAGAGCCCCATGGACCGCAACGTGGACCACGCGTTCTCCATCCTGGGCGAACTGTTCACCGAGCGGGGCATGTTCCAGAGCGTCATCCACTTCTCCAGCAGCCTGGCCACCGTCTGGTTCGTCGACGATCCCTTTCGCTACCGGATTCTCGACCAGGAGGCCCTGGCCGACCCGGACATCTGTCTCGCCTATCCTTGCCGGCCGTATCCCCGCGAAGCCTTGATCGGCAGCGCCGACATCGCGCCCATTCTGCGCTCCATGCGCAAGCTGCGCGCCATCGACGACACCATCTACCTGCGCTCCTCGTCCATCAACATCTTCAACGGCATGATCAGCGTGACGTTCTCCTGCGACGGGTCGCACTACATGCGCTACGACGAGTTTCTCGCCAAGGGCACGTCCTTCTGGTTGGGCACCGCGGCCTGAACGGACAGCGCGATGGACCGTCAACCGCCGAGGGTGGCGACAACCGCTACCCCTCCGGGCCGAAGCGGCGGCGGTAGTCCCGCGGTGACAGATCGGTGTAGCGTCGAAACAGACGTCGGAAGGTACTGTCGTCCATGTAGCCCACCTGGTCGAGTATCTCGGACAGGCGCAGATTGGTGGTCTCCAGCAGAGCCTTGCAGGCTTCGACCCGCACCTTCTGCACGAACACCTGGGCGGTGTCCCCGGTGCTTTTCTTGAAGCGTCGCGACAATGTGCGCGGGCTCACGGCGACATGGGCCGCAATGTCTTCGGCCCGGATGTTCCTGTGCAGGTTGGCCTGGATCCATTCTTCCGCCTTGGTGACCAGAGGGTCATAGGTGCGCGTATGGTTCAACACCGCATACGGCGCCTGGGACCGCCGCCGGTCATCCAGTACCGCGTACCTGGCGCACAGGTGAGCCACGTGGCGGCCGGCGTATCTTTCGATCACCAGCAGCGACAGATCCAGGTGCGACATACCGGCCCCCGAGCACATCAGGCGGTCGCTTTCGGTAATCATGGACCCGGCATCCAGGGCCACGTTTGCGTAGCGGCGTCGGAACGCGTCGGCCAACCACCAGCTGGTGGTCGCGCGTCGACCGTCGAGAAGACCGCTCTCGGCCAGCAGAAAGGTGCCGCTGCAGCTTGCCGCCAACGTGACGCCTGCCTCGTACTGCGCCTGCAGCCACGACCCCAGGTGAGCGTGGCGTTCGAGGGCGGCCAGCAGCTGCTTCGGCTGGGATGCGCCGAAAGCCGGAATCATGACCAGTTTGGCCGGCGACGCATCGTCCAGGGCGCCGTCCGCGTTCAACGTGCAGCCGTTGGAGGCACGCACCGCATGCCCGTCCGGCGACAATACCTGCCATTGGAAGATCGGCTCCGGGGAACGGGGGTTCTCGCGCACGCCCACCATGTTGGCCGTGTTGAACAGGTCCATGGCCCCGACGATGCTGGAAGCATAACAGCCGTCCAGCGCCAACAGCGTGATTCGATGCGTCATGACCCGATGCTCCGATCGGCGCGCTTAGTGGCAAGTATTGACCTCACGTTGCGCGCCTTCAAGGCGCGCCGCTGGGCGGGATCCGGCAGCGATGATGTGCCGGCGGCGACATTTCGCGCGCCGGCTGTGGTCCGCGGCAAGCCGTGCAGTCATGCCAAACGGACAGGCGAAGCTGATTGAAAAGGTGTTTTCAGAACCCCGACACCGGAAGGTGATCAGAAGGCGTGCCGATACCGGTGTCTCCGTAGAGGCGGGAGCGTCAGGGGAATAACCTTCACGGTTGCCGAGGAAATGGTCGGTCGCGGGCAGGGCATGGCGCGCAGGGGCGAGGACCTCAGGACCTCAACACACCGCCCGGGACGCGCCGTCGGGCACGGCCGTGCCGCGCTCAGCCCCGTCCGCCCGGGAGGACCGGCGGCCCTCGTAGGTCGATGCTGGAGCGAGCCGCACCTGCCTTCGTTGCGGGCATGCCGACGTCGGGCGCATCGGGGGGCGGACGCCTTTGCCGTTACCTGCCGGGGCTGCGGTCAACCGGCGCTCTTTTGCAGACGCCAGGTGCGCTTGCCGGTCAACACGCCCTGGGTGTAGAAGGCTTCGCGGATGATCAACGACCGGCGGTCACCATGCAGGGCGCGCACCTCCAGTCGGGCCAGGCTCCGCCCGGGCCGCGGACGGACCCGGTACCAGCGGCGGAACGTGAAACCGTTGGCGGAAATGCTGATGACGTCCACGTTCCAACGCGGCGCGTCCGGCACGGCGGCCCGTTCATCCCCGAACCGAAGGTAATGGCGCGCCAGCAGCCACCACAGGCGGATGTGCCGCCGGATGCCCTGGTCGATGGCGTCGAGCTGCGCATCGAAAACCAGCCGATCCGATATTTCCCGGTGCAGATCGGCCTGCACCCGGTAGTGAGTCGTGTCGGGGCGCGGGGCATGTTCGGTGCCCAGGCAGCGCACCTCGGTCATGCGTCCGTTCCAGCGCCCCTTCCAGTCGTTGAACAGGCGCGCCAGAGTGGCATGGGCGCGGGCCGACAGCTTGCCGGTACCCGCCGGCTCGGAAGGGGACGACCGGGCGGGTATCCACGAGCGGGGCGGCGCGCTGAAGCACTCCGGCGCCACGCCTTTCATGGGCGTGCCGGAAGAGCCGGCCTGGGCGGCTTGTGCCGCGCCGGCCAGGCTGAACGCGGCCAGCAGCAGGTAGATCGACAATCGCCACGGATTCACGGTTTTCGGCCTGATCTCCGGAGTGCTTTCGCAACGGCCGTCAGCAGCGACGGGAGCGGGCATGGTTCCCTGGAACCCATCTTGAAATACGTCTCGCCCGCCGATCCTGCGTTGCACATCGCGCTGCGGCGCCCGTTTGCCGGTGCAAAGCGCGCGCCGCGCGCGATCCACGGCCTGTGTTGACCGCTGAGCCATGATTTTGAGAGGGCTTCTATCTCACCGTAGACCACCACGACAGCGCCAGGCGGAAAAACCCCAGCAGGTCGGCGGGCGGTCCGCAGGCCGGCCACCGCGGGTTCCCGAAGGTCCGGCGCATTGCAGCGGGGACATCCAGACGCTGCAGGTGCCTCCCGGGCGTGAAGACCGACGGGACTTCGCCCACCGACACCGGACCGCGGTACGGGTTCAGAGGCCTGTGGGGCTGCCGCTATACCGGTGTGAACAAGTCGGCTCGCTCCCGGCCCGCCGTGCAGCGGCAGGGACGGTAAGAGTGTCGCGGAAGGCCTCGAGGAACCCACAGCGATGAGCGTCACCGAAACCACTATCGACACCCTGCTCGGCACCGACAAGGGCGTTCGCATCGAACCCGGAACAGCGGTGCAAATCGAGATCGACGGAGTCGCCACCCGTCTGCAAAGCACGGTGGTCGGCATCAGCCCCGGTCGCTTCCTGATCGTGACCCTGCCCAACAGCAACGTCAGTATCCAGAGCAAGCTGTACCGGGGCAATGCGGTGGTGCTGCGTTATCTGTATGAAGGCAGCGCAATAGCGTTCCAATCGACCCTGCTGGCGGCCACCAGTGAACCGGCCAAGCTGCTTTTCCTGGGCTGCCCGAAGGTCGTCGCCGAACGCAGCCTGCGGGCCGAGCACCGCATCGACTGTCGTCTGCCGGCGCGCCTGAGCGCCAACGACCAGGAATGCCCCGCCATTGTGCTCGATCTGAGCATGACGGGCGTGAACTGTGTGCTGCGTCCGGCGGGCGACTGCCCGTCGACACCGGCCAGGGACGCTGCGGTGATGCTCCACCTGCAACTGCCCGGCTACGGCGGGGAGTTGCCACTGCAGGGTACGGTACGGGGCAGCGGCGAAGATCGCGATCCGGCCGGCATCGGCATCGAGTTCGGCGAACTGTCGTCGGAAGCGGCACAGGCCCTGCGCCAGTATCTGGACGCCGTGGCCTGAACGGCCCCGCCCGCGGCGTTACACAACTTTACGTCCCCACCGGGCCGGAGCGTTCAAAATCGGTATAGACTTTGGTTAGGGGCTGTTGATGCGACGGTCGCTTGCGCCGCATCAACAGGCTCCGGTACCGCGATGGCGAGGGAACGCCACGGCAATGTTGGATGCACAGCCGCAACGCACAGAACGCGGCGCCGCTGCGCACGTTCCTGAGACCTGCTAGCACTGTAGGGATCCGCCAAGCCCTATGGCCTTAACAGGCTCCGGGAAGGCGGATATGCCATGGCAACCAGAATACGCAGCGGATTGGTCGCGCTCCTGTTGACGGCGACGGCAGCCGGTCTGTCCGGCTGCGCGGCCTATTACGGACCACCGGCCTACGTTCATTCACCGTACTACTACGACTACTATTACTACCCGCACGCCCATGTGTACTTCCAGATCTACTCCGGCGAATACTACTATCGCTCCGGGGGCACCTGGAGGCGCTCACGGACCCTGCCCAAGAATATCTACCTGGACCGCCGCGACCGGGTGCCGATGCACATCCCGGGCAAGACCCCCTACACCCGCAGCAGTCAGCATCCCCAGGCGCGGCCCGCGCCCAGCCCCCATTACCCGCGCACCCCACAGCGCAACCGGCAGGAACGGCAGAACAACGAGCACCACCATGAGGAGTATCGGCAACGGTACGGACGGTGAGCCGCCGTCCGCCGCATTGACGGCGGGTGTTCGGGCGTGCAGGTAGGAGGACGAATGGCACCGGCGCGGTCAGGTTCCGGGCCATCAGGAGCCGCTTCCTGTCGGTCAAGGCCGCGCAGGCCGCTGAAACGGCGCCCATGGCGTTGCAGATGCGCTCGGAATGCTCGTTCAGCGGCCGCATACCGCGCTTGCTCCCCCTTTGCGCCTTGCGACCAGCCGCTTGATTGACCGCTAGCAGTTGAAGCCGTAGTTGCCCGGAATGTATTGATACAGCCAGGTCTCGCTCAAGGTCCTGTCGCCCAGGCGCAGGTAGCAGCGCAGGTTGACCGGTTCGGTACCCAGCACATGCAGGTCGAATTGGGCGCGCCACCGGTTCGTGCCGAGAATCTTGAGCACATGCCGCTCGCTGACCGAACCCCTCGACGCGCTGACCACCGCGTCGATGTCGAAGCGCTGCTTCATGGTTGCCAGAGGCCCGCCGGTGAATTCGATGACGAACTTGCGTCCATGGGGGTCGCGCTTGGCGTGCTGACCGGGAATGCCCGGCTGTCCCAGTCGCGTTGCCACCACGCGGGCCACCGCCGGCAGAAACGGTTCCTGCGCCACCCAGTAGAGGCGATAATCCAGGCTCCAGGTGGTACCGGATGCAGCGCTACGGGACGGATGCCAGAACGCGACGATGTTGTCGTTGGTCTCGCTGTCGGTCGGTATTTCCACCAGCATCACCGCGCCGCTGCCCCAGTCGCCCTTCGGCTCGACCCACACACTGGGCCGTCGGTTGTAGTAGGCGCTGTCGTCCAGATAGTGGTCGAAATTGCGATCCCTCTGCAGCAGTCCGAAACCCTTGGGGTTGTGGTCCACAAAGCTGTTGGTTTGCACCTGAGGTGGATTGTTGAGCGGGCGCCAGATGCGCTCGCCCTTGCCGGTCCACATGGCCAGTCCGTCGCTGTCGTGGACTTCCGGGTGCCAGTCCTTGCCGGTGCGCTCGTTGGTTTCGCTGTACCAGTACATGCTGGTCAGCGGCGCCAGTCCCAGCCGATCGATGCCGCGGCGCTGGAACAGCTCGGCATGGACATCCGTGGTGATCGCGTGCGCCTGCTTGCGGCACACGATGCGGTAGGCGCCGGTCAGGCTCACACCGTCCAGCAGGGCATAGACCGTGACGGTGTCGTCCCCGCCGGCGGGTTCCTCCAGCCAGAACGCCGTGAAATCCGGAAACTGCTCCTTGTGCCCCGGCACCGCGGTGTCCACGGCGATGCCGCGCGCGGACAGACCGTACTGGTTGAGCGGACCGGCACTGCGGAAGTAGCTGGCGCCCTGGAACGCCAGCCAGTCCCCTTTTTCCTCGCCCACATTCATCACCCGGAACCCGGAAAAACCCATATCCGGGGGAGCGTCCGACCTCAGTCCGCTGTGCCCGTAGTCGAAAAGCGCCGGGCTGTACTGGATGCGGCGGGCGACGCCGTGGGCGAGGGCATAAATCCGCACCGGCCTGCGGGCGTATTTGCCCAGGTGGAAGAACTCGATGGGGAAAGGGTGGCGGTCATCCCGCCAGAGCGCATCCCGATTGCGGAAGCGGATCTGCTGATAGACATCGTAGGTGATCTTGTCCAGCAGCGCGGGGTGAGGCACGGGTGAGGGGTTGAACGGCTTTTGGGCCAATGCCCGGGCCCTGGCTTTGAGCCGTTCGTAATCGAACGGTTGGGGCGGTCCGAATTGCAGCCCACTGCCGTGGCCCGGTGCGTTTTCGCCGTGGCCGATGTCCAGCCAGGAGGTGGCGGCGACCACCCCCAGCGCTTCCATGGCCCGCAGAAATCGTCGACGTGTCAGCTTCATGCTCATGACTGCAGTGCAACCTCCATGTCCGGACCAGGCGCCCCCGTCGACCGTTCGCCGGAATCGTACGGATCGGACAGAGGCTTTGGAGCCGCGCGCCCGAGGCAGACTATCGCGCCAGGCCACAGCCGGCAAACACGCCACAAAAAGGGGTCGGTGACAACTGAAAGCGCGAACCATTCGTTTTCAGTCACTAAACTTCAGAACGTCCTGATCTACAATGCAAATAGACTGACCGGCGAGCCCCCAATAACCTATAGAAGCCCGCGTAATCTAGCTGAATGATTCTCATTTGTCACCGACCCCTTTTTGGTTGTTGGTCGGAACCGCGCGCGGAGCGGACGGTCAGTGGAAAAGAAAGGAACGGAACCGGTCAGCCGCCACCGCTCCATTCACGGAAGCGAGCCCGGAGCACCCCATGAAGGCAAGCTACAAACGATGCCAGAGCTGCGGCATGCCGCTCAGCAAGGACCGCAACGGCGGAGGCATGGAGCCGGACGGAAGCCGCAGTCGATGCTATTGCAGTTTCTGCTACGACAATGGGAATTTCAGAAAGCCTGCACTGACCGCCCACCAGATGCAGGAAACGGTGAGGCAGGTGATGCGCAAACAGGGTCAACCCTGGTTTGTGGCGGCGTTCTGGGCCTGGCGCGTGCCGCGTCTGGAACGCTG
>DATFML010000315.1:0-2895 GCA_035266965.1 Gammaproteobacteria bacterium | reverse complement strand
TGTTCGTGGAATCGGGTGTCATAAAGATACGCAACAGCCGCTTTCGCTGCGACACCCGTCCCCTGGACGAGCATTGCGGATGCTACACCTGCCGCCACTACAGCCGGGCCTATCTGCACCACCTGGACCGCTGTGGCGAGGTGCTGGGCGCCCACCTGAATACGGTCCACAACCTGCACTACTACCAGTTCCTGATGGCGGGGCTGCGGTCCGCCATCGAAAAGGGGCGGCTGGACGGGTGGGTGCGCGAGTTCTATGCCAGGCGCGACCCGAGGCCTTCGCCTGTGCCATAATAGGCGCCGTTCTGAGCGGCCCGCCCCGGCGGGCCGCTATTCTAAAGCGATTACACAATCGGAAGGATGGACGATGAGCTTCTTCATCTCGGACGCCATGGCCCAGGCCGGCGGCGCAGCGGGGGGCAGCGAAGCGGGACCCCTGGTGAGCTTTCTGCCGCTGATTCTGCTGTTCGTCATTTTCTACTTCATGCTGATCCGGCCCCAGACCAAGCGGGCCAAGGAACACAAGAAGATGGTGGAAAGCCTCGCCAAGGGTGACGAAGTGGTTACCAACGGCGGATTGCTGGGGCGCATTACCCAGGTGGACGAGAATTTCCTCGAACTCCAGGTGGCCGACAACGTCAAGATAAAGGTGCAGCGCCAGTCCGTGGCCTCGCTGATGCCCAAAGGCACCATGAAGAACAAGAACGCATAACAAGCATTTCGCCGCAACACCGGAGTCGAGGAACGGGGTCGCATGATCAATCAATATCCGTTGTGGAAATACCTGCTGATCGCTGCGGTCGCGCTGGTGGGTATCATCTACGCCCTGCCCAATGTATACGGGGACGATCCCGCCGTGCAGATATCACCGAGGCACGGAGCCCCGGTGAATGCGGCGTTGCGCGAGCAGGTGTCATCGGTCCTCACCAAGAACAAGCTCAAGTACAAGGCCATTCAGGTCACGAAGAACCAGATGCTGGTGCGTTTCTACAACACCAACGACCAGCTGGCGGCTGTGGACCGCCTCACCAACGCCCTGAAAGAAAAGTACGTGGTGGCATTGAACCTGGCGCCGGCGACTCCGTCGTGGCTGCGCGATATCGGCGCGCTGCCCATGTACCTCGGCCTCGATTTGCGGGGCGGCGTGCACTTTCTCATGGAAGTGGACATGCAGGCGGCCGTCAAGCAGCACTATGAACGCTACGTGGGGGAGATGCGCACGGCGCTGCGCAACAAACGCATCCGCTACTCAAGCGTGGAGTACACCCAGAACGGCGTGCTGCTGCAGTTCCGCGACACCCAGGACCGCGGCAAGGCCAGAGATCTGCTGCACAGCCAGTACGAAGGTTTGAAGCTGCAGGATCAGAGCACGGATCGGGGTCCGGGTCTGTTGGCCAGCCTGACCGAAAACAAGATGCGCGATATCGAGAAGTTCGCGCTGGAGCAGAATATCACCACCTTGCGGAACCGGGTCAACCAGCTCGGGGTGGCCGAACCGGTGATCCAGCAGCAGGGCAACAAGCGCATCGTGGTGGAATTGCCGGGTGTGCAGGATACGGCCCGTGCCAAAGAGATCCTGGGCGCTACCGCCACACTGGCGTTCCATTTCGTCGACGAGAACAACAATCCGGCCCAGGCGGCCTCCTCGGGGCATGTGCCGGCCGGCGACGAGCTGCTGAAGGAACGCAGCAGCGGCCGACCGATTCTGCTCAAACGCCATGTGATCCTGACCGGCGACTATATCACCGACGCCTCCTCGGGTTTCGATCAGCAGAACGGCGGGCCGGCGGTGTTCATCACCCTGGACGGCAAGGGCGGGCACCTGATGCGGCAGTCAACCCGCGACAACGTCGGGCGCCTCATGGCGGTGGTGTACATCGAGACCAAGATCGAGACCAGTAAGGTCAACGGCAAGACCGTCAAGCATGTCAAGAAACTCAGGAGCGTGATCAACGTGGCCCGCATCCGGGAGGAGTTGGGCAAGCGTTTCCAGATCACCGGCCTGGACTCGCCCCAGGAAGCACGCAACCTGGCGCTGTTGCTGCGTTCCGGCGCCCTTGCGGCCCCCATGGAGATCATCGAGGAGCGCACGGTGGGGCCCAGCCTGGGCAAGACCAACATCGCTCAGGGCATGCTCTCGGTGGAAGTGGGATTTGCAGTGGTCTGTCTGTTCATGCTGGTTTACTACCGGGTGTTCGGGTTCATGGCGGACCTTGCCCTGGGGTTCAACCTGGTGCTCATTGTGGCCATCCTTTCCCTGCTTCAGGCGACTCTCACCCTGCCCGGCATCGCCGGTATCGTATTGACGGTCGGCATGGCGGTGGACGCGAACGTTCTGATCTACGAACGCATCCGCGAGGAGCTGCGCAACGGCAACAGTCCCCAGGCGAGTATCCACGCGGGTTATGAAAAGGCGTTCGGTACCATCGCGGACGCCAACATCACGACCTTGATCGCAGGGCTGGTGTTGTTCAGCTTCGGTACCGGACCGGTCAAAGGCTTCGCCGTCACCCTTTCCATCGGCATCGTGACGTCCATGTTCACGGCCATTATGGGCACGCGGGCCATCGTCAATCTGCTCTACGGCGGACGCCGTTCGGTCAAGTTGGCGATCTGACGCCGGACAGGGGAACAGGATCATGGAATTCTTCAAGAAAAAGACCAGCATCCGGTTCATGGGCAGGCGCCGGATCGCGATGGTCTTCTCGGTGGTGCTGATCGTGGGGTCGCTGGTGTCCCTGTTCGTGAAGGGGCTGAACTTCGGCATCGATTTCACCGGCGGTACCGTCATCGAGGTCAAGTACCCGCAACCCGTGGACCTCGGTCATGTGCGCGATGCGCTGGCCGCCAAGTACGGCGACGCCCAGGCTCAGTACTTCGGGACGGCTCGGGATGT
>DATFML010000314.1:0-6930 GCA_035266965.1 Gammaproteobacteria bacterium | reverse complement strand
CTCAATGGCTCGGGCAAATCGACGCTCATGCGCATCATGGCCGGTCTCGATACGGAGATCGACGGCGAAGCACGCCCGCAGCCAGGCATCAAGATCGGCTACCTGCCGCAGGAACCGGAACTCGATCCGAACAAGAACGTGCGCGGTAACGTCGAGGAAGGCCTTGGCGAGGTCATCGATCACTTACATCGCTTTAACGAAATCAGCGAAAAGTTCGCCGAGCCAATGTCGGACGACGAAATGAGCGCCCTGCTCGACGAACAGGGCAAGCTGCAGGATGACATCGACTCGGCCGGCGGCTGGGAAATCGATCGCAAACTCGAGGTTGCCGCTGACGCATTGCGACTGCCGCCCTGG
The DNA here is from genome assembly GCA_035266965.1 of Gammaproteobacteria bacterium. Taxonomy (GTDB): domain Bacteria; phylum Pseudomonadota; class Gammaproteobacteria; order DATFLG01; family DATFLG01; genus DATFML01. The sequence continues at coordinate 6,573 of DATFML010000314.1, read as the reverse complement.
GACGCAGACGTAACCAAACTGTCGGGTGGCGAACGCCGCCGTGTCGCATTGTGTCGCCTGCTGCTCTCGCAGCCCGACATGTTGCTGCTTGACGAACCCACCAACCACCTCGATGCCGAGTCGGTTGCGTGGCTCGAACGCTTTCTCGACGAATACCCGAGCACGGTCATCGCCGTGACCCATGATCGCTACTTCCTCGACAATGTCGCCGGTTGGATTCTCGAACTCGACCGCGGCCACGGCATCCCCTGGGAGGGCAACTATTCCTCCTGGCTGGAGCAGAAGGAAAAGCGGCTGGAGATGGAGGAAAAGCAGCATTCGGCGCGCCAACACGCCATGAAGGAAGAACTGGAGTGGGTGCGCTCCAATCCCAAGGGCCGTCATGCCAAGAGCAAGGCCCGCCTAGCCCGCTTCGACGAGCTCGCCTCCCAGGAATACCAGACCCGCAACGAAACCCGGGAGATCTACATTCCGCCCGGCCCCCGCCTGGGCGAGGTGGTGGTGGAAGCCGAGCATGTGCGCAAGGGCTTCGGCGACCGGCTGCTGGTGGAGGATCTGAGCTTCAACCTGCCCCGCGGAGGCATTGTCGGGATCATCGGCCCCAACGGGGCCGGCAAGACCACCCTGTTCCGCATGATCACCGGACAGGAACAGCCGGATAGCGGCAGCATGCGGCTCGGGGAGAGCGTGGAGCTGGCCTACGTGGACCAGTCCAGAGACAGCCTGGCCGCCGACAAGACGGTCTGGGAGGAGATCTCCGACGGGCAGGACATCATCACCGTGGGCAAATACGAGATCAACTCCCGCGCCTATGTGTCGCGCTTCAACTTCATGGGCGCCGACCAGCAGAAGCGGGTCGGCGACCTGTCCGGCGGCGAACGCAACCGTGTGCACCTGGCCAAGCTGCTGCGCAGCGGCGGCAACGTGCTGCTGTTGGACGAGCCCACCAACGACCTGGACGTGGAAACGCTGCGGGCGCTGGAGGAGGCGCTGCTGGAATTTCCCGGCTGTGCGGTTGTCATCTCCCATGACCGCTGGTTTCTGGACCGTATCGCCACCCACATGCTGGCCTTCGAAGGCGACAGTCAGGTGGTATGGTTCGAAGGCAACTACGCCGACTACGAGGCGGACCGCAAGCGGCGCCTCGGAAACGATGCCGACCAGCCGCACCGGATCAAATACCGCCCGCTGGCCTCGTAACCTTCCGGAGGACTTTCTTCCTTGGACCGTCTGGACAGCCTGCTCGAACGCGCCGACGGACTGCTGGAGCGGCTCGACCGCGCGCTCCCGCAGCCGCCCGCATCCCCCGACTGGAAGGCCGCCGTCGCCTTCCGGTGGCGCCGCCAGGGCGTGCGGGGCTATCTCCAGCCGGTGGCCCACCCCCACCGACTGCGGCTCACGGACCTGCGGGGCATCGATGACCAGAAGCGGGTCCTGGACCGCAATACCCGTCAGTTCGTGGCCGGGGTGCCGGCCAACAATGCGTTGCTGTGGGGATCCCGCGGCACCGGCAAATCATCCCTGGTCAAGGCCCTGCTCAACGCCCATGCCAAGCACGGCCTGCGCCTGATCGAGGTGGACCGGCACGACCTGGTGGATCTGGCGGACATCGTGGATCTGCTGTATGGACGCCCGGAACGGTTCCTGCTGTTCTGCGACGACCTGTCCTTCGAAGCGGACGATCCCAGCTACAAGACGCTCAAGGCGGTGCTGGACGGCTCCATCACGGCCGCCCCGGACAACGTGCTGGTGTATGCCACCTCCAACCGCCGTCATCTGCTTCCCGAGTTGCAGAGCGACAATCAGGCGGCGCGGATGGTGGGCGGCGAGATTCACCAGGGCGAGGCCGTGGAAGAGAAAATCTCCCTGTCCGACCGCTTCGGGCTGTGGCTGTCGTTCTACCCCTTCGACCAGGACGAATACCTGACCATCGTCTTCCACTGGCTCAAGCGCATGAAGATCCAGCCCGCCGACCGGGAGGAAGTGCGCGCGGCCGCCCTGCAATGGGCGCTGGCACGAGGCTCGCGCAGCGGACGGGTCGCCTGGCAGTTCGCCCGCGACTGGGCAGGGCGCACCGCTCTCGCCGACCGCACCTGAACCCGGACGGCCGGGGTCATGGCCGCGCTCCGGATTCAATGCCCCTGGGGCAAGCGACGGGGTGCCCGGATTCCCGTCGGGTTCGGTGCGGCCGTATTCGGGCCTTGCGGCCGGCGGCCGGTTTGCTCGACCGCGCGGCCCGCGGCCACGCTACGATGGACTGCAAACCAGTAGCGCAGCCTCCAACCCAGCAGAATCGCCACCAGTAGCCCGTAGGCCAGCGGCGCCCGCACGTCGGCCTTGACCAGCCAGTAATAGTGCAGCACGCCCAACACCGGAATCACATAGGCCAGGCGGTGCAGACGCTTCCAGTTTCTGCCCAGCCTTCTGACCATCGCATTGGTGGACGTCGCCGCCAGCGGCACCAGCAGCGCGAAGGCGAGCATGCCCACCGTGATGAAGGGGCGCTTTATCACGTCGTGCACGATAGCCGCCCCGTCGAAGGACTGGTCGAGCAACAGGTAGGTGAACAGGTGCAGCACGGCGTAGAAGAAGGCGAACAAACCCAGCATGCGGCGCACCGCAATGGGCCATGCCCACCCGGTCAGCCTGCGCAGGGGCGTCGCCAGCAACGTCAGCAGCAGCAGACGCAGGGTCCACACGCCGGTGCCGTGGATGATGGCCTTCACGGGGTTCGCGCCCAGCGCGTTGTTCAGCGCTCCGTAGGTCAGCCAGCCAACCGGTATCAGGCAGGCGAGAAACACCGCCGTCTTGATCGCTTTACGTGCCGCACTGCCGGCCACCGGATACTCCCCCCGTCGTACTCAGAAGTACTTCTTCAGGTCCATGCCACGGTACAGGTCCGCCACCTGGGCGCCGTAACCGTTGAACATCAGCGTCGGGCGCTTGAACCACTCGCCGATGCGCCGCTCCCGGGCCTGGCTCCAGCGCGGATGATCCACGTGGGGATTCACGTTGGAGTAGAAGCCGTATTCGTCGGGCGCAGCCCGGTGCCAGGTGGTCAGCGGCTGATCTTCGCGAAAGCGGATCCTGACGATGGACTTGATGCTCTTGAAACCGTACTTCCAGGGCACGACCAACCGCAGCGGGGCGCCGTTCTGATTGGGCAGCACCTTGCCGTACAGACCCACCACCATGAGGGTCAGGGGATTGGTGGCCTCGTCCATGCGCAGTCCCTCCACATAGGGCCACTTGAGGATCGGCAGGCGCTGACCGGGCATCTGTTTGGGATCGTAGAGGGTGACGAACTCCACGTACCTGGCCTTGGACGTGGGCCGGAACCGCTTGATCAGATCCGCCAGCGGAAAGCCCACCCAGGGAATCACCATGGACCAGCCTTCCACACAGCGGTGGCGGTAGATGCGCTCCTGCAGCGGATGGGGCTTGAGCATGTCTTCCAGGGCGAAGGTACCGGTCTTTTCCGCCTCGCCTTCCACGCTCACCGTCCACGGATCGGTCTTCAGGGTATGGGCATTCTCGGCCGGATCGGATTTGCCGGTGCCGAACTCGTAGAAGTTGTTGTAGGTGGTCACGTCCTTGTAGGACGTTTCGGTTTCGTCGGTGCTGAACGGGCCCTTGGTCACGGTGCCAAGGGTCAGCGCTGCACGGGCGTTGCTTGCCAGGCCAAGCCCCGGCACCAGCGCGGCACCGGCCAGCGCGGCGGCCGATTGCATGAATCGACGCCGCTCCCGGTATACCTCCTCGGGTGTGATTTCGGACGGATGAATGTCACCGGGCTTGCGGATGATCATGGGTTGCCTCCAGGGCATCGCCGGCCGTCCATCAAAGGCGCCTGAACTGTCCAGGCGGCCCGCTGCAGGCGCTCGTGAACGGCGACTGCTTCGCTCGCCGGATGCCCGGTGTGGCCGCCACCGTGGGGCGCTGCGCGGCCCGGCACTCGTGGCATGCCGGCTACTCGCAAACGATACTGCCATAGCGCAGAGTCCGATGTATCACGAATCTGTCACAGGGGGCCTGCGACGAAAAAGCGTGCAGCCGGCAACCGGTGAAGCGCGCCGGCTGCAACAGCGCCGGATTGACGCCGGCTCTGCACGGCAGAGCCCTGAAGCCGCGTCCACGCACGGGCATCGACCCACAACGGGCAATCGAAACGTCACAGGAAGGAGGGATCTCGCCGCGCCGGCGCAAGAACACGGCGCGTGGCGGGGGGAAGAAGCCCGGCAGCCGTTGTGGCGGCGGCTGCCGGCCCTATCGATTCAGCCCAGCCACACGCGGGCATTGCGGAACATCCGCATCCAGGGACCGTCTTCTGCCCAGGCCTCCGGCCGCCAGGAGTTCTGCACCGCCCGAAACACCCGTTCCGGATGGGGCATCATGATGGTAAAACGCCCGTCCCGGGTGGTCAGCCCGGTCAGCCCGCCCGGTGAGCCGTTGGGATTGGCCGGATAGGCTTCGGTGGGCCGGCCATCGCCGTCGACGTAGCGCAGGGCGACCTGCCCGGCCGCCTCGGCCTGTGCCGCACCGTCGGGCGTGGCAAACAGCGCCCGGCCCTCGCCATGGGCGACGGCAATGGGCATGCGCGAGCCCGCCATGCCCGCCAGCAGAATCGATGGCGATTCCACGATCTCCACCAGGGAAGTGCGGGCTTCGAACTGCTCCGACGCATTGCGCACGAACTGTGGCCACAGATCGGCACCGGGCAGCAACTCAGTCAGGCCGGCCATCATCTGGCAGCCGTTGCATACGCCTAAACCGAAGGTGTCGTCGCGGGCGAAGAAGGCCGCGAACTGGTCCCGGGCGCGGCCATTGAACAGGATGGACTTGGCCCAGCCCTGACCGGCCCCCAGCACGTCCCCGTAGGAAAACCCGCCGCAGGCGGCGAGACCCGAAAAGCCTTCCAGGGACACCCGGCCGCTGAGAATGTCGCTCATGTGCACGTCCTGGCACTGGAAACCGGCACGGTGGAAGGCCGCGGCCATTTCCACCTGACCGTTGACCCCCTGCTCGCGCAGGATCGCCACCGCCGGCCGGGCGCCGCGGGCGATGAACGGTGCCGCCACGTCGTCGTCCGCATCGAAAGTCAGGGAGGCATGCAGCCCCGGTGCCCGGCCATCCAGCAGCCCATCGAACTCCTGCCGGGCGCAGTCGGGATTGTCGCGCAGCGCCTGCATGGCATAACTGGTCTTCGCCCAGGCCCGGTGCAGGTCCACACGGGCTTCGGCCAGCAGCTCGCGGCCGTCATGGGTGAACACGATCCGGTCACCCTCCGTGGGACAACCGATCACATGACAGTGGCGGCCGAGTCCGGCCTCCCGCAGGGTTTCCAGCACCGTATCGGTGTCGGCATGGCGCACCTGCAGTACCGCACCCAGTTCCTCGGTGAACAGCGCCGCGATCGGATCGTCGCCCAGATCATCCAGCTGCACCGTCAGTCCGGTGCGGCCGGCGAAGGTCATCTCGCACAGGGTGGCGAACAGCCCGCCGTCGGAACGGTCGTGGTACGCAAGCACCAATCCGGCGGCATTCAGGTCCTGCACGGCCGAGAAGAACGCCTTCAGGGCGCCCGGATCGTCCAGGTCCGGGCCACGGTGGCCTACCTGTTTGTACACCTGCGCGAGTGCGGAGCCGGCAAGCCGGTTGTGGCCCTTACCCAGGTCGATCAGCACCAGATCACTGTCACCCTGGTCGGTGCGCAACTGGGGGGTGAGGGTACGGCGCACGTCGCTCACCGGCGCGAAGGCGGAAATGATCAGCGACAGGGGCGCGGTCACTGCATGCTGCCCGTCGTCCTGCTCCCAGACCGTACGCATGGACAGGGAATCCTTGCCCACCGGGATGGCGATGCCGAGCGCCGGACACAGCTCTGCACCCACCGCCTGCACGGTATCGAACAGGGCGGCGTCCTCGCCTGGATGGCCGGCTGCTGCCATCCAGTTGGCGGACAACCGCACGCGGCCGAGATCGTCGATGGCGGCGGCGGCGATGTTGGTGATCGCCTCCCCCACCGCCAGGCGGCCGGAAGCCGGCCCGTCCACCAGGGCCACCGGCGTGCGCTCGCCCATGGCCATGGCCTCGCCCCGATAGCCGTGGTAATCGGTGCTGGTAACGGCGACATCGGCCACCGGCACCTGCCAGGGGCCGACCATCTGGTCGCGGGTCACGAGCCCGGTAACGGAGCGGTCACCGATGGTGATCAGGAAGGTCTTGGCGGCCACCGCCGGCAGTTGCAGCACCCGGTAGGCGGCCTCGGTCGCATCGATGCCGGACGTATGAAAATCCGGGTGGCGTACGGGCTGATGGTGCACATCGCGCAACATCTTGGGCGGCTTGCCCAGCAGCAGGGCCAGGGGCATGTCCACGGCCGTGTTGTCGAAGTAACCGTCGCCCACCACCAGATCCGGGTCTTCGGTGGCTTCACCGATCACCGCGAACGGACAACGTTCGCGCTCGCACAGCGCCTGGAAGGCGGCCAGCCGTTCGGCCGCCACCGCCAGCACATAGCGCTCCTGGGACTCGTTGCACCAGATCTGCATGGGTGACATGCCGGGGTCGTCG
>DATFML010000313.1:0-7996 GCA_035266965.1 Gammaproteobacteria bacterium | reverse complement strand
AGTGACGAGCAACGCCGAGTGGTGGATTCTCAGCCCCAACCCGAAGGGCCGGGCCCCATTTTCCGTCCTGCGGCGTTGTCGCTCGCTCATGTAGCCGGGCTACACCGCACTCGCTCCGCCTTGCAGGACGAAAAATGGGGCCCGGCAGCGGCGACCCCTGTAGTGTTAACAGGCCCTAAGGGTGCGAGAACGATCGGGGTGCACGCCGCTCAGAACGGTCTTCAGTCTTCGTCGTCCGAGAGCAGTATCCGCGTGCTGCCCCCCAGGGCCTCGGATTCGGCGATGAAGCGGAACTCGTGGGTGCCGGTCTTGAGGATGTCTTCGTGGTGCAGGCGCTGATGGGCGACCGGTTCGCCGTTGACCAGAGTGCCGTTGGTGCTTCCCAGGTCGTCCACGAACACGTCGTTGAGCTCGTCCATGTAGGGGCTGGGCTTGACGGTGACGACGGCGTGGTAGCCGCTGACCGTGGAGTCGTCCAGGCGTACGTCGTTGTCCAGGTTGCGGCCGATGCGCAGGGTGCCCGGCGTCAGGGCGTACTCGGCGGTTACGGTACCGTCGCGGACGTGGAGCAGAATAGCCATGTGAGGTTCTCCTTGGTGACGGACTGCCCGCGCCCAGGGTAGCCGGCGCGGGTCTGTCGAGGTTGGGACCCAGTTGGCAGTTTTCCCATCTATTTGCGTTTTCTGGCGGCCCTGGCGCCCCCGCAGCGGCGCAGGGCTTCGGCCATGTCGATGCCGCTGGCGTAGCGGTCGCCGGGGTCCTTCTGCAATGCCTTGTTGACGATGCGGCTCGCGCAGGCGGGCAGCCCCCGTCGCACCCGGCCCAGGTTGGGGTGCTTTTCCTGGGTGATGCGATAGGCCAGGTTGGCCACCGAATCGCCCCGGAAGGGCAGGCGTGCGGTCAGCAGCTGGTACAGGGTCACGCCCAGGGAGAACAGGTCGGAGCGCCCGTCGATGCGGTTGCCGGTGATCTGCTCGGGGGACATGTAGGACGGACTGCCCAGCACCGTGCCGGTGCGGGTCTTGCGGTCGTCCACCAGGGAGGCCACCCCGAAGTCGGTGACCTTGACCACCCCGCTGTCGGGGTCGTAGATGACGTTGCCGGGCTTGATGTCCCGGTGCACCACCTTGCGGGCATGGGCGTAGTGCAGCGCCTCGGCCACTTCGGCGCATACATACAGCACTTCGTCCACCGGGAGCAGATTCTCACCTTCCGTCCAGGCGGCCAGGCTGCGCCCCTCGGCGTAATCCATGGCGATGTAGGCCAGATCGTGTTCTTCGCCCACATCGTAGACGGCCACGATGTTCGGGTGCTTGAGGCGTCCGGCGGCTTCCGCCTCGCGCCTGAGGCGCCCGCGGGCCTCCTCCAGGGCGGCGCCTTCGAATTCTTCGGCGAGGGGCAGCGCCTTGAGGGCCACCGTGCGTCCGATATCCGGGTCTTCCGCCAGGTAGACGGCGCCCATGGCGCCCTGGCCCAGCAGTCGCTCGATGCGGTAGCGCCCGAGCACGGGCTTCTCCACCGCCGGATTGTCCAGGGCCACCGTACTGGTACCGGCGTTGCCCAGGGCGTTGCCGGCGGGCAGGTGGGCGGTCAGGGTTTCCAGATGGGCGCGGCGGTCGGCGACATCGCGGAAACCGGGCTCCGCCTCTTCCAGTCCCTGGTAGACCGCCAGCGCCTTGGGGAACTGACGCCGGCGTTCATATTCCAGCGCCAGCTGGTAAAGGGGTTCGTCCATGTCCGGATCGTCCGCGCAGGCCTGGAACTGCTCCAGGGCGGCATCGAGCTGCCCCTGGTTCTGCAGGTTCAGCCCCAGCTGGCGACGGGCGCTTACCGTTTCCTGCCGCGCGTCCAGCAGGGCGGCCTCGCCGCGGTGGTTCAACATGAGCAGCAGCTGTCCGGCCATCAGGAAAAGGGCCGGGGCAACCACCGGCAGCCACAGGGAGCGGGTCAGCATCGCGACCAGGCCGGCGTTCAACAGGGCGAGGGCGACCAGGGTTCCCAGCACCAGCCCCAGGCGTCCCCGCAGGCCCCAGGGCAGCAGCACCAGCCACAGGGCCACCACCAGCACGGCGCCCCGCTGGGCCCCGTAGAACCAGGGCGGTATCCGGGCGCCTTTACCGCCCAGTATTGCCGCCACCGACTGGGCGGTCCAGGTGAGCGGTGTCCACTGACCGCCCGCCGGCCCTACCAGCCCCGGTGCACCCGGGCCCCGGTCGACGCCCACCAGCACCGGCCGTCCGCGCAGGGCGCGGGCGCTCACCTTGCCCCGCAGCAGATCGGTCGCGGAGTAGACCGCGACCCGCTTGCGGGCCTGTGCTCTGGCCAGCGGCAGCGGATAGAACCGCCCGTCCGGCCCGACGGTCACAGTGTGGCCGCCGATGCGCACCGAACCGGGATGTGGGCTGATACGGTCGGGAGTGCGGTGCCAGGTGGCGGCGGCAAGCGCCAGGGCGATGCCGGGAAGGCGCAGGTCCCCGTCGCCTACCCACAGGGGCACCGCGGCCACCGCGGCGCCGTCGCGCCACCCGGGCACGATTCCGACGCCGGCGGCGGCCGAGCGCAGGGCGGCCAGCGGCGGGATCACGTGGGCGGGTGGGTCGGCGGGGTCGAGCAGCACGGCAGCGGCGCGGTGCAGGAATCGATCACGGGTGTTCGCCGCCGGCAGCGCGTCGTGGGCAAGGGCTTTGCTGTCGGATGTCGGAGGAGTACCGGGCTGCACGAACGCCGCGATGAGGGTCCTGCGGGACGCGGCCATGGCGTCGGCGAGCCGTCCGTCCACATCAAGTCGGTCCACCGCTTCCGTCAACGCGGTGGTATGGCGACGGGACGATGCGCGCAGGGGGTCGGCGGCGCGCTCGAGGGCCCGCAGGCCGGGGGGATTCGCGGACCGGTCCAGGGGAAGCAGCACTGCCACCGGGCCCGCTCCCAGAGCGTGCAGGCGGCGCACCGATTCGGCCGCCCGGAGTCTGAGCTCCGGCGCCCGTGCCGGCGTCAGGGTAATGACCGCGACCCGATGGGCGGGCGCCGTGTCGGGGGCGAAAACGGCCGCGAGCCGGTAGCCCCGGACCTCCAAGGTCTGCCCGACCCCGGTCCAGGTCGCCAGTATGGCAGCGGCGCTGAGGAGCAGGGCGAAGGCACGGTGCCGACTGCGGAACGCTGGTTTCACTTCATGGGGACGCGTCTTTATCGTTAGCAGAGGTTAGCGGCCGTAGGCTGTCAAACCTGAGCGCCCGGACTTCGCCCGCCCGCAATCGCTGCGCGCCGGGCCGGTGGCTGTATGCCCGGCTCTGTGTCCGGGCCCATTGCGGGATGGTGTGCCCGGGTCGATAATTGCGTACACAAGGACCGGCCCACGGTGCTGCCGTGGACCCGCAGCCAGTTGAGGGGTGTTCCTTGGACTTCGACGGCGCAAGCATTATCGGCAAGGCCAGGCTGCTGCACGGCGGCAAGGTCGCCACCCGCTCGGTGATCACTGCGGACGGCGAGATGAAGAGCCTGGGTCTTATGCATCCGGGCACCTATCGCATGACCACCGAAGCGCCGGAAACCATCGAAATACTGGAAGGTAACTGCCGCGTGAAACTGGCCGAGGAACAGGCCTGGAACAGCTACCAGGCGGGAGATCGTTTCGCGGTGCCCGCCAACTCCGGCTACGAGATCGAAGTGGAAGGCGTGCTCGATTACGTGGTCCACCACGGCGAAGCCGGACCGATACCCGCGGCGCCCCGACCATGACGCTGCGCGATCTGCTGGTTCGCCTGCACGGCAAGTGCGAGTATCCGGTGTTGCACGGCAGCCCGGAGCAGACCTGGCGGGAACTGGTCAAAGGCAGCTATCCGGACCCTGCCATGGGCGAGGCCCTGGCCGCGGTGGTGGAATGGTGCCAGCTGGACGACCTTGCATCGCCGGTCCACCGGGCGGACGCCATCAACGCCCTGGGACCGCTGCGGCTGCGGCATATGGGAGACCGGGGCGGCTCCGGCGACGGCCTGCGCGTGGTGCAGGCGCTGGTGGCGGCCGTTGATGCGGCGTTCGACGACGAAGCCCTGGATATGCAGGGCGGTTTGCAGAGCTGATCGAAGCGCGCTGCGGCCCCGGCGGCAGAGCGCGCACCGTTGTTGTGGCTTCCCGGGTTGCCGCCGGGCGCGGAACCGCCGGCCTCGGAAGGGGTCTTTGAAGGGAACACCCATATCGAGGAGAGGCGGACCGCATGAACGCCAATACGCGCGCCACATCGTGGTACGCCCACCTTGTCGGTGTGGCGCTGGGCACGGCGGCCGCGGTGCTGTTTTCCCGCTTTCTGCCACCCCATACCGCCCCCTGGGACGTGTTGCGCTACACGGCGAATCTCTACGGCGCCGTGGGCTTGGGCGTCGGGCTGGTCTGGCCGCGGCTGAAATGGCACTGGGTCTGGTGGTTCGGACTCCCCTTGCTTGCCTATCAGAGCGTCGGGGCACTCGCAGGCCGCGGCGCCCTGTGGGCGACTCCCCATCTGCTGCGACTGCTGGTCGCCCTGTTCACCGGCGGGGTCGGCAGCCAGTTCGGGGCTTTCCTGGGCTCGAAATTGCGGCCCCCCGGCCCGGACCTCGAACCCCGGGGGCGCTGACGGCACGTCTGCGTCCACCGATCCGGGCAGCCGGCGCCGGCGCATCCGGACCCGGGCCCGGGAAAAGGCTTTCGCGCGGAACGCGCTGCGCTGATTGTTCCCCGCGTCGGGTCGCCAGGCCCTGCGTGTCCCGTGCAGTGCCTTCATTCAGCCGCGTATTGTCAATCCTGCTCTGCTAGGCTGGTCGGGCGGTCGGCACCTTATCGTCGGAACGGCGCCGGCCGGCCTTGGGTCTGCCGGAGATGCGCTTTGACAGCCGTTGGCTACGACTCTTTCTCATTCGATGTTGCCGGGCGCAGCCGCCCTGTGCTGCGCAAGGGTGACGGGCCGGCGGTGGTGGTCATTCACGAGTTGCCGGGCCCGACACCCGAGGTTCTCTCTTTCGGTGACCGGGTGGCGAAAGCCGGCTTCACGGCCGTGTTGCCGGTGCTGTTCGGCGTGCCGGGCAGACCGGTTTCCCGTCCCTATCTGCTCGGGGAGTTCGCCCGGGTCTGCATCAGCCGGGAGTTCCTCTGTCTGAGCCGCAACCGTGCGAGCCCCGTAACAAACTGGCTGCGCGCCTTGTGCCGGCATGCGCATGCCGAGTGCCACGGCCCTGGCGTGGGGGTGGTGGGTATGTGCTTTACGGGCGGGTTCGCCCTGGCCCTCGCCGCCGAACCGTCGGTGCTGGCACCGGTGTTGTCGCAGCCGTCGCTGCCCCTGGGCATTACCGCCTCCCACCGCTCGGCACTGGGCGTCTCGGTCGAAGACCTGGAGCGGATCAGGGACCGGATGGCCGGCGGCAGCCGAGTGCTGGGGCTGCGCTTCTCGGAAGACCGGTTCTGCCCGCGGGCGCGTTTCGAGCGTCTGCGGCGCGAGCTCGGTGAGGGCTTCGAAGCAGTGGAAATCGATTCCGCAGCGGGCAACGCCGCCGGCATCGACCCCAGGGCCCATTCGGTGCTCACCATGGACCTGGTGGACAGCCCGGAACATCCCACCCGTCAGGCTCTGGACCGGGTCATCGAGTTCCTGCGTGAGCGACTTCGCGAGGATCCCGCTGGAAGGTGAGGCGGTCCCCGGTTCGTGTCTAACGGACCGTCGGTGACCCCGGCGCGACATGGTAGGTGCGGGTGTGGCCGTTCTCGATGACTTCCACGTCCACCCGGTTGCTGCCCCGCACGAACCACCAGCGGGTGGTGCGACCGTGCCCGACGATCTCGCAGCCGACCCGGTTGCCGTCCTCCAGCCGCTTCACGCGGTCGACGGATTCGGTCGTAAGAGAGGAGGGAAGCAGGACGGTCAGAAAGTCCTGCTCACGCTTCTGTACCGACGGATAGACCTCGATGCGCCAGGCGCCGATCTCGGTGTCTCCCAGCTGGCGGGCCCGGGCCTCCACCTTGCCGTGGGCGTCGTAGTTGTGGCCGTCCACGTAGAACTGATATCCCTTGCCCCCGATCAACTGAATATCCGGCTGCCTGGGCAGCAGCACATGCCCTTCCAGGCGTCCGCCTCCGTGGCCGGGCTTGCCGGTGGGGTCGATGGTGACCGTGAATGTGTCGCCGTTCACCACCGGCCGCTGGATGGTGTGCAGCAGCCAGCGCTTGCGAAAGCGGGCATGGGTGGCCTTCACCTGGTCGAAGATCACCACTGCATCGGCCCGACGGTCGTAGGCGAAAATCCGCCAGAAGCGCTCCACCCGCCGGGTGCGGTTGGTGAAGGTGCCCTTGCCCGAGTATTCGTTGGTGTAGGCCGGCGTCACGTCGGCGACGGCGACCGTGAGGCCGTCCCGGTGAAACACCTTTTCCATGGTGCCGGTGTGATAGATGTCGCGATGCGCCTTCCAGTCCGCGAGATCCAGGGGCGCGGCATACACGCCCCAGCCGGAGCCCACCCGGCGCTGGCCGCCGTCGTTGGCAATGGGGCGCGGCGGTTGATCCCCCTTGCCGGGGGCGGGCACCGTATCGGCCGGGTCTTTGACCGTAATGGTGTTGTGGGCGATGGTCTGGTACTCGTAATCCATATGGTGATCGGAGTTGTATTTCGGCCCGTACAGGCCGCTGTCGATGGCCAGTGCCCCGCCTTTGTAGATGGTGAACGCCCCCTGGTCCAGGTGCACATGGGACCAGTAATTGTCTCCGGTCTTGAAAGTGACGTAGGTGGCGTTGGGGCCCCAGCCGCTGCGCATGACCACCATCCCGATCCCGTCCATGAAATAGGTCAGTGGAAGCCGGGTGATGGCGTGCGGATCATACAGTGAGGGTTGCGGGAGGGGGCCCCAGGGCCAGGATGTAGGCCGAAACGGCGGCGGCCGTTTGAGGCTGTAGGCGGCTTTGTCATGATATTCGATGGCGAGGGGGATGCGGCCTGGGACCGCCTTATCATGGAATGCCCCGTCGCCCCAGTGATAGTTCTGCCCGTCGGGCCGTTCCCGGTAGATCAGAAAACGGAGGAAGCCGCGCAGTTCAGGCTCGCTGCGGAACAGGTCCTGACCGGTTGCCTTGCGCCACATGGCGGGCAGTTCGTACACCGCCTGGCCAATGCCGACGCCCACATATTCGTTGCCTTCGTGCCAGCCGCCGTTCTTCCCCATGATTTGTCGCCACACCGGCAGCACCGTGTCCAGCCAGTAGTGGTAGGTGAAGCGCATGGGCAACTCGGCGTCGCGACTGTCCCCGTAGCTGGCCAGCGTGCCCGCCATCAATGCCTGGAAGGGGCTGTTGTACAGGTACACGTTGTAAGGTGACAGGCGCTCAACGCGGATGAAATGGATGATGTAGTTGCAGCCTTCAATCAGCTTGCGCAGCAGAGCGGCACGCTGGCGGGTATCCCAGCTTGCATACAGCCAGTCATAGGCCATGGCCAGGGGCTTGACCTGCTCCTGTCCACGCCACTGGAATTTCAAGGCCATCAGGCGGCGAAACAACAGATCCAGGTTCTGACTGCCGGGATCGACATAGGCGGCCGTGATCACGGCGCGCAACGGACCGTGCCCACCTCTGGCACGGTGCGCGACATCACGCAGATAACTTCGGTTGCGCTGCTTGAGTTGTCGGATGTCCGAGGGCGAAGGTGCCGGCAGGCGCGGATGGGCGTAGCGGAACTGGGGAAGCGAGACCCGCGGCAGTTGGTCCGGCGGAGGCACCTTGGGGAGCAGGCTCTCGTCCACGTGACGTTCCGGCGGGACCGTGGGCAGCGACCAGGCGGCGGCTGCGGCGGCGGCCAGCAGCACGGCCACGGCCAGCCAGGCCCGGCGCGGATGGTGCCTGGTCGTGCGGGGGTCATGGCCATGGGCGGCCGCGGTGTCGGGCGCGGCGCTGCGGCGCGCACCGGGGTGCAGCCAGGGCAGCAGCCAGGCCAGCACCGGCGTGATGACGTCGGTAATGTCGCCATAGCGCCCCGGCAGCGATTGTT
>DATFML010000312.1:0-7720 GCA_035266965.1 Gammaproteobacteria bacterium | reverse complement strand
GCGTACGGGGCTGTCGGCGTGTTGCTGGCCGCCGTTGTCGGCGTCGTGGTTCATCTGAGGAGGCGGCGCCTGGACGCGGAGCGGGCTATGGCCCGTGCGCGGGCCCGTTATCAGGAGTTGGTGAATAACCTGACCGTCGGGGTGTACCGGAACACCACCGGACCGGATGGCCGGTTCCTGGAGATCAACCCGGCGATGCTCCACCTGTTCGCAGCGCGTACCCGCGATCAGTTGCTGGGTACTCCGGTGCGTGAGCTGTACGCCGAGCCGCGCGAGCGCGCCGCGTTCGCCGAGAGGATCGTGGACCAGGACCAAATGATCGACCAGGAACTGCAACTTCGCCGCCTCAACGGCGAGACCTTCTGGGCGTCGGTCACCGCCGTGAAGGGCACCGATGCGTCGGGTCAGCATTTTCTCGATGGGGTGCTCATGGACATCACGGCCCGCAAACAGGCCGAGCAGGCGCTGCGCGCCAGTGAAGCCTCCTTTCGCGGGCTGGTGGAGGCGGCACCCGACGGCGTGGTGATCAGCGACCACAGCGGACGCATCGTGCTGGTCAATGCGCAGGCCGAGCAGATGTTCGGCTACAGCCGCGATGAGTTGGTCGGACAACCGGTGGATATGCTCCTGCCGGAGCGCTTCATGGGCGTGCACCCGGGGCATCGGCAATCCTATCTTCAGAGTCCCCGCAGCCGGCCCATGGGCGTGGGGCTGGATTTGTGGGCGCGCCGGCGCGACGGCAGTGAATTCCCGGTCGCCATCAGTCTGAGCCCCATTGTCACCGAGTCCGGCACGCAGGTCTTCAGCGCCGTACGCGACGTGACCGCCAGGCGCGAAGTCGACGAGCGCGTTCAGTCGATGAACCGGCAGTTGGTACGCCACAACGTGGAACTCGAAGCAGTCAACAAGGAACTGGAGGCTTTCAGCTATTCGGTATCCCACGATCTGCGGGCGCCGCTGAGGGCCATCGACGGATTCGGCCGCATCCTTCAGAAGGAGTTGGAGGGCAAACTCGAGCACGGTGCCCAGGATCATTTGAATCGTGTTCGACGGGCGGCACAACATATGGGGGCGTTGATAGACGATCTTCTCAACCTGTCGCGGGTCACCCGCAGCGAGCTCGTGATCCGGGATGTGGACCTGGCGGAAATCGGGGAGGCGGTCATTGCGCAGCTGCGCGAGGCGCACCCCGACCGCAACGTGCAATTCACCTGCAGCACGCATTTGCACGCCCGTGGCGATCCCCGTCTACTGCGGGTGGCACTGGACAATCTGCTGGGCAACGCCTGGAAATTCACCGCGGGACGTGCGCAGGCGACCATCGAGCTGGGTATGGAAACTGAAGACGGTGTTTCCGTGTA
Organism: Gammaproteobacteria bacterium; assembly: GCA_035266965.1. Classification (GTDB taxonomy): domain Bacteria; phylum Pseudomonadota; class Gammaproteobacteria; order DATFLG01; family DATFLG01; genus DATFML01. The sequence continues at coordinate 6,359 of DATFML010000312.1, read as the reverse complement.
CTACGTTCGGGACAACGGCGCCGGCTTCGACATGGCCTATGCGGACAAGCTGTTCGGCGCTTTTCAACGCCTGCACGACAGCGGGGAATTTGCCGGCACCGGGATCGGCCTCGCCACCGTCCAACGGATCATCCACAAGCACGGCGGGCGGATCTGGGCCGAAGGAGAAGTGGACGGCGGCGCGACGTTCCATTTCGTGCTGGAGCCACAGAGGGACGTATGAACGAAAAGGTCATTTTGCTGGTGGAGGACAACCCGGACGACGAGGCGCTCACCCTGTACGCGCTGGAGGCGAGCAAGGTGGGAAATCCGGTAGTGGTGGCCCGTAACGGAGTGCAGGCCCTGGACTATCTGTTCGGCACCGGAGAGTACGCAGGACGCGACCCGGGCAATCTCCCCGCGGTCGTGCTGCTCGATCTGAAGCTGCCGAAAATCGACGGGCTGGAGGTGCTGCGCCGAATACGGGCGGAGCACCGGACCGCGCTGCTTCCGGTGGTGATACTGACCTCGTCGGCCGAGGAGGAGGACAGGGCCAAGAGCTACAGCTTCGGGGCCAACAGTTACGTGCGCAAACCCGTAGACTTCGACGAGTTCGTACATGCTGCCGGCGAACTGGGACTGTACTGGCTGCTGTTGAACGAAGCGCCACCAGGGCAGAGCTGACAAGATCGATATGACTGACGAGAAGGAGACTCCGCTGTCCGTGAGTGTATTGGTCGTCGAGGACTCGGAGGACGATATATTGCTGTTGATAGACGCTCTGGAGCGGGCGGGTTTCAGCATACGTTGGCGGCGGGTGGAAGCGGCGGAACAGCTACAGAACGCCTTGCAGGAGGAACCCTGGGACGTGGTGGTGTCGGACTACACCATGCCCCGGTTCAGCGGTTCGGCTGCCCTGCGCATGGTCCAGGAATTCGATCCGGACCTCCCGTTTATATTCGTGTCGGGCACCATCGGTGAAGACACCGCCGTTGCCGCCATGCGGCAGGGCGCTCAGGACTACGTCATGAAGGCCAATATCGCGCGGCTGGCGCCCGCCATTCGCCGCGAGTTGACCGAAGCCGAGCACCGCAGGGCCCGGCGCCGGGCGGAGGATACGCTGCGCAGACTTTCCCAGGTGGTGGAACAGGCTGCCGACAGCGTGTTCATTACCGATCCGAACGGAGCGATCGAGTACGCCAACCCCGCCTTCGAGCGGTTGACCGGCTACAGCGCCGAGGAGGTCCGGGGCCGCAATCCGGCGATACTCAAATCCGGCGTGCACGATCCGCCTTACTACCGGGACATGTGGCGAACGGTCTTGTGCAAGCAGGTCTTTCGCGGGTTGTTGATCAATCGCCGCAGGGACGGCGAACTGTTCTACGAGGACAAGATCATCACGCCGCTGCTTGACGACAAGGGTCGCATCGCCCATTTCGTGTCGACGGGCAGGGACATCACCGAGCGCAAGCAGTTCGAACGCCAGCTTCGCCACTGGGCTACGCACGACGCACTGACGGGACTGCCCAACCGGGTCCGGATGGGGGAGATACTGGAAGCGGCCCTGGAGGCGGCCCAGGGGAGTGGCGGTGTGGTCGGCGTGTTCACCCTCGATGTGGATAACTTCAAACGCGTCAACGTGAGCCTGGGCCACCCCGCCGGCGACCGGCTGCTGCAGGAGATTGCCCGGCACTTGATGGGGCGACTGGAACGCAGTCAGGCCGTCGGGCGCCATGGCGGCGACGAGTTTCTGGTCGTGGCGGCCAACGCGCGTTCCACCGATGATGTGGTGCGGGTGCTGAATATCCTGAAGGAAGCGTGCGACGCCCCCGTGCGCATTGACGGGCAGGATGTGTTTTTCACTTTCAGCGTGGGCGTGGCCGTCTATCCGGCCGACGGCCGGGACTGCGAGACCCTGCTGAGGAACGCCGATACGGCGCTGCACAGAGCGAAGGCGGTGGGCAGGGGCGAACACCAGTTTTACGCCCCGGACATGAACGCCCGGGCCGAAGAGCTGCTGTGGCTGGAGGCGGACCTGCGACGGGCATTGGGACGCGGAGAGTTCGTATTCCACTATCAACCCCAGGTGAACTTCTGGAACAGGCGTGTCGAATCGGTGGAAGCCCTGCTGCGCTGGCAGCACCCGGAGCGGGGTCTGATGTCGCCGGACGAGTTCGTGCCGTTGCTCGAAGAGACCGGCATGATCGTGTCCCTCGGAGAATGGACGCTGCAGCGGGCGTGCCACGACTGGCGAACCTGGCAGGCCGCCGGACAGGGACCGGCACGCATCGCCGTGAACGTGGCGGCCCGGCAATTTTCGGATCCGACGTTTGTCGATACGGTGCGCCGGGCGTTGGCTGACCAGCAGGTGCCCGCCCGGGCACTGGAGCTCGAGATAACGGAACAGACCGTGATGACGGACGTGCGGCAGGCAGGGGCGACCCTCGCAATGCTCGATGCCCTGGGAGTGCGCCTGGCGGTGGACGATTTCGGCACCGGCTACTCCTCGCTCGCCTACCTCAAGCGATTTCCTCTGGATTCGCTCAAGATCGACCGCACGTTCGTCGGTGACCTGCCGGAGAACTCCAGCGATGGGGCCATCGTGGAGGCCAGTATCACATTGGGCCACAAGCTCGGGTTGGAGGTGGTGGCCGAAGGGGTGGAGACGGCCGAGCAGTTCGCCTTCCTCAGGAACGCGAACTGTGACCTTGCGCAGGGCTACTACGTGAGTCGCCCCGTGCCGGCGTCGGATTTGGCACAGCTGCTGGCGGGGAGGTAGCGGTGCCGGTGTCGGAGGTCCCCGACCACGCAATCGGGCCCCCCTGCGACCGATGGCGACCGCCTGTCAGTAGCCCGCGTAGATTTCCCGGTAACCGTCGAAGCTCATGTAGCAGATCAGCTCAATGTGGGAAGTCTGGCGCTTGAGCTTGTCGGGAAACGGTGCAAAGGGTGCCGATTCCCGCGCGATCTGCAGAGCGTCGTGGTCCAGCGCGTCGTTGCCGGAAGAATGCAGCAGAGCCAGGTGCAAGAGCTTGCCGTGGGTGCCGATCACCAGCTTGAGCACAGGCACGCCGGTCAGGTTGGTCGGGTAGTTCATGTCACCGATACGCTGCAGTTTCTGTAGCAGGGACGCGATGTAGTAGCGCGCCACCAGCGTGTGCGGATCATGGATCTGGGGCGGCGATGGGTCGCTCTGCTGTACGGCCGTGTTGATCTGAGCCTGCAATTTGCCCCACTGGATGTTGTGGTGGGGTTGGGTGCGTACGTGCCGGCGCGGCGGCGCGGGATGGGTGACGGCCTTGTGGTGCCGGTGCCGGGGGTGGGTGGGGGCGTGGCGGTGGGTGTGACTCGGGTGCGCCAGTGCCACTCCCTTCTTCGCCGAGCTCTTGGGTGCCTTGACCTGATTGCGCTGCTGCGGTTGCTTGGCCGGCGGGCTGTGCGGGGCCGGCCGCGCATGCGTCGGCGCCTGGTGCCGGGGCTTTTGCGCGGGGGGATGGTGCGCCGGATGGCTGGGGGCATGCCGGTGGGTCTGGTGCTTGGGCCTGGCAGCCGCCGAGCCCCGTGATGCCGGCAGCTCGTAGATGCGCGCCCGCAGCGGCTTCGGCTTGTGCGTGGGGTGCGCCGGGGTCTTCAACACCCGCCCGAGGCCTACCAACCCAAGCAGCACCAGCAGCACCGCGATCAACAGGATCCACGGCAGCCTTTGCGCTGGGCTGTCCGGGGAGAACGGGCCCGGGTAGGGGGTGGAGCTCATTGGTGCTTGACGGCGATCAGCAGTTGGTCTGCCCCGGCCTTACGCGCTTCCAGCATGGCGCGTACCACTACACCGTCTCGGGAGTCGCGGTCCGCAGCCACCACCACGGAGCTGCCATGGTGCTTGAGCATGGGCTTGAGCGTGCCGGCGAGCGTGTCCAGGGTGACCGGTGTGTGATTCAGGTAGATCCTGCCCTTTTTGGTGACGGTCAGCGTGACAGGTTGGGTGTGGCTGATGGGCGCCGCCTGGCCCTTGGGCAGGTTCACGGCCAGCGAATGCAGGTTCTGCATGGACAGCGAGGCGAGCATGAAGGTGGCCAGCAGAAAGAACATCACGTCGATCATCGGAATGATCTCGATCCGTCCACGCCGATACTCGCGGGATCTACGCAGTTTCATGGCTGCCTCCGGCGCCGTCGGCGTCCAGACGAACCCGGTCCACCAGCCGCGTGCCGATACGCTCCATTTCGTCCAGGGTGCGTGACTGCAGCCGGGAGAAGAAGTTGTAGCCGAACAACGCCACCAGCGCGATCAGCAGGCCCAGGGCGGTGGCTATGAGGGCCTCGGCGACGCCCGAGGTCACGCCTTTGGGGTCAACCAGTCCCTTGCTGCCGATGAGGTTGAAGGCGTCCATCATGCCGGTGATCGTGCCAAGCAGTCCCAGCAGCGGGGCGGCGGTCACGATGGTTTCCAGCACCCACAGTCCACGGCCCAGAGCGCGCTCGATGACCTGGGCCTCGTCTCCGGCCCGGGACTCGGTCCACCACGGCGGACCGCTGCGGTGCTGCAGGATGGCCTGCAGGAAGCGCGCGAAGTGATGGTGGGGATTGAGCACCGCCACCTGGCTTTCCAGGTCCGCCCAGCGGGAGGTCTGGCTTTCGGCGAGCCGCAGCAGTGCCTTGGGCGCACGGGTGTAGCGCCAGTAAACGTAGCTCTTGTCCAGCAGAATGGCGACGGTTATGACCGCCAGAAGCAACAGGGGATAGACCATCGGCCCGCCGAACTGCAGGGCGGCCCAGGCCTGTTGAAGGTCTTGCATAATGAGTTTCCCTTCTGAAGGGTTGGCTGTCAGATGGATTCCGGGTCGGTCCGCCGGACGGCTGCGTCCCCGCCGGATCGGAGGGGACGCTTCACGGGTCGGGCCCGCCCGCCCCCTCGCTCGAGCCGCCACCGCCGGTAACAGTCCGGCCGCAGTCGCGATTTCCGACCATGAGTCAGACAGCGCAGAATGGATAAGATTCTGTCAATCTCCGTAAATTTGCGTACCGCCTCCGTGGGTTGCCGTCCCGGGCGCCGCAGTGGATTGCCGCCGCCGCGGCCGCGTCGCGCCTCTCCGGACACCGGCACAGTATGCCAGAAATCGGGGTCGGCCCGGCAGGAGGGCCCGGGGGCGTACAGGCACCGCCGACCCCGCGCCGTGACGTCCGTTGCGGTGTCCACCAATCCACCCCGGAACCACCCGATACCACCGTCCACTCCGTGGCGTGCCCGACCGGAGCGCAGGCCGCGATCCGGTTCGGCGGGGCACGCGCAGATTCAGCGTCCGCAACTGGGCTCGGGGCGATGTTCTGCATGCCGGGGGATTCGCACATCCAGTGTCGGGCCGTGCGGTGGTCAATACCACCGTTCGTCAAGAGAGCATTCGACGCAGGTTGAAAACCCCACCTCACCGCAGGACGGCCGTGCCATTTGAACCGGCGTTGGTGAGAAACGATAACGTAATGCGTGAAGACTTCGTGGAGCGTTGTCGATGATCGGTGCAGCAGGAATTTTTCCGAGCATACGCCGCGTATACACGGAACTCCCGACAGCGGCGTCATGTCGTAAATATGATTGTCTGATTCGTACCGGATGCAGTTGGTGCAGTGGCAGTGATGGGACCGGCAGCCTTTTCGTCATAACTATTCGGTTGTCGAGTTCCCTGATCACCGCGTGGTGACGCAAGGCAACGCTGGAAGTGTGCCCTGCGTACGCGGCTCTACGACAACTAGCGGGCACAGGCCGCCGATCCCAGGGAGAGATTGGATGAGTCAGACTTCCGCCGATGTTGCGCCCGGGTCTCCAGTCTCGCGGGAAACCCTGACAGACAACACGCTCATCAAGGCCCATATCTATATGAGCGTGGCCTGGCTCCTGTATCTGATTCTGGGTGCCGGGCTGCTGGTCGCCATCAAGTTCGTCTACCCCGAGTTCCTGACTTCGTACCCCGCTCTCACCTGGGGGAGGCTGCGGTACGTCCATACCCAGACAGTCGCCTACGGCTGGTTCATCAATCTGTTTCTTGCGGCGATCTATTACATGGTGCCGCGCCTGACCGGTAGAAAGCTGCCCAGCGGCCGGATCGCCTGGTTCAACTTCTTCTACTACAACACCGTCGTCATCATCGGCAACTACCAGGTCATGTCCGGACACAACCTGGGCATCGAGTGGATGGAGTATCCCACCTTCGTGAACATCATGGCCCTGCTCGGGTATGCGGCACTGGGCTACAACTTCATCCTTTCCTATGTGCGGGGCGAACATCGCAACCTGTATGTGTCCAGCTGGTACATGAGCGGCTTCGTGGTGTGGGGCACCCTCAACTGGATCATGGGCGCGCTCGTACCGGCGTATGTGGCGCCCGGCGT
>DATFML010000311.1:0-7274 GCA_035266965.1 Gammaproteobacteria bacterium | reverse complement strand
GTCTTTGCAACGCCGTGAGCGCCCCTTCAGCGGCTTGTGCAGAGGTTTCCTAGGGAGCCTCTGCACAGGCCGATCAAGGGGATGATCACAAGGCGCAAAGGGGCGAGGAAGCGCAGTTTACGAGCGGTCTGTCGCTTCGCGACCCCGCATTCCGAGCGTCTTTGCAACGCCGTGAGCGCCCCTTCAGCGGCCTGTGCAGAGGTTTCCTAGATCTCCACCATTTCGAAATCGTCCTTGCTGGCACCGCATTCGGGACAGACCCAGTTCAGAGGAATGTCGTCCCAGCGGGTACCCGGCGGGAACCCTTCTTCGGGAAGGCCTTTTTCTTCGTCATAGACAAAACCGCAAATCACGCACATGTAGGATTTGTAATCGTTCATAGTCACTCTCGGCCCGTCGCCCGATCGAGGCCTGTTCGCTGGAAGAAACGGAAATTGTACCGTCACGCCGTCCTCTGCAATAGAGCAGGCAGTGATACAATCGAAATAGAACCTGTCTCAACACCGTGCCGCAGCCGTCAACAAAAGGCGCGGATTGCGCGAGGAGCGCAGTGTACACGGGTCAATGCGCACCGCAGCGCGCTGCGCAATGCGGGATCGGCGGGCGATTGAGATGGGTTCCGGGTACTGACACAACCAGGCTTGACCCACAAGTGCATGGCGGCCACGCGGCCACCGCAGTCAGGAGCGGTAATGACTCAACAAGCATCGGCGGTGCCGGTGGTGATGACCATGTCCGGCAACGACCCCAGTGGCGGTGCGGGCATACAGGCGGATATCGAAGCGCTGGCCAGCCATGGGTGCCACGCGGCGCCGGTCATCACCGCCATCACCATTCAGGACACCCGCGACGTCAAGGGCTATGCGCCCCTGGACGCCGAACTGGTCATCGAGCAGGCCCGCACGGTACTGGAAGACATGCCGGTGGCCGCCGTCAAGATCGGCCTGCTGGGGAGCGCGGAAATTGTGGAAGCCGTGCACAGCGTGCTGCAGGACTATCCCGACATTCCCGTCGTGCTGGACCCGGTGCTGGCCTCCGGCAACGGCACCGCGCTCACCGACGACGACGTGCTGCAGGCCCTGGAAAGCCTGCTGCTGGAGCACACCACGGTGCTCACGCCCAACGGCCCGGAAGCGCGCATTCTGGCACCTGAGGCGGATACCCTGGAAGCGTGCGGCATGGCGCTGCTGGACCGGGGCTGCGAATTCGTGCTCATCACCGGTGCCCACGAGAACACGCCCGACATCGTGCGCAATGCCCTGTACGGCAACCGTCGCATGCTGGAGACCTTCACCTGGGAGCGCCTGCCCGGCAGCTATCATGGCTCGGGCTGCACCCTGGCATCGAGCATCGCCGGCCTGCTGGCCCAGGGGCTGGAGCCTTTCACCGCCATTCACGAAGCCCAGGAATACACCTGGGAAACGCTGCGTCACGGTTATCGCATCGGCATGGGCCAGCACCTTCCCAACCGCCTGTTCTGGGCGGAAGGCAACGAAGACTGAGTGCGGCGATGGAGCTTCACCGGGGTCTGTACGTCATCACGGACGGCGCATCGAGTGCCGGCGCGGAGCTGCCGGAACGCGTTGCCGAGGCCATCGCCGGCGGCGCCACGGCGGTGCAGTACCGGGACAAGAGCGCCGATACCCGGCGCCGCCTGCATGAGGCCCGGGCCCTGGTGCAGATCTGCCGCGCCGCCGGCGTGCCCCTGATCGTCAATGACGACGTGGAGCTTGCCGCCGAAGCGGGCGCCGACGGGGTCCACCTGGGCCGGGACGATGGCGATATCGGCCGCGCCCGCCGCCGCCTCGGAGATAAGGCGCTGATCGGGGTGTCCTGCTACAACGACCTGGAACGGGCCCGCCACGGCGCGCAGGCCGGCGCCGATTATCTGGCCTTCGGGAGGTTCTTTCCCTCAGCCACCAAACCCGACGCCGTGCAGGCGGACCCCGGGTTGCTGTCGGCGGCGCGCCGGACGCTGCCGCTGCCGCTGGTTGCCATCGGCGGCATCACACCGGAAAATGGCGGCCCATTGATTGCCGCCGGCGCCGACCTGCTGGCCGTGATTCACGGGGTGTTCGGCGCATCGCACGTCGCTGCCGCGGCAGCGGCCTATGTCCGCCTGTTCGACTGAAACACTGCCGCGCCCCGCTGTCCGGCGCGAGCCATGGCAGTAAACGGAGCCTATGAAAATGACCCGATCCCACGACCTGTTCCAGAACGCCCAGCGCCATATTCCGGGCGGCGTGAATTCCCCGGTGCGGGCCTTCCGGGGCGTGGGAGGCGATCCGGTGTTCATCAGCCGCGCGGAAGGGCCGTACCTCTACGACGTCGACGGGCGGCGCTACATCGACTACGTGGGCTCCTGGGGACCGATGATCGTGGGCCATGCCCATCCCCAGGTGATCGAGGCCGTTCGTGAGGCGGTGGGCCGCGGCCTGGGCTTCGGCGCCCCCACGGAAATCGAGTCCCACATGGCGGACCTGTTGTGCGAGCTGGTCCCTTCCATGGACCTGGTGCGCATGGTGAACTCCGGCACCGAAGCCACCATGAGCGCCATCCGCCTGGCCCGCGCCTTCACCGGCCGGGACAAGATCGTGAAGTTCGAGGGCTGCTATCACGGCCACTCCGATTCCCTGCTGGTCAAGGCGGGCTCCGGCGCACTCACCCTGGGGGTTCCCACCTCGCCCGGTGTGCCCGTCGCGTTGGCCGAGCACACCATCACCCTGGAGTACAACAACCTCGAGCAGGTGCGCGAGGCGTTCGCACATATCGGCCATCAGGTCGCCGCCATCATCGTCGAGCCGGTGGCGGGCAACATGAACTGCGTGCCGCCGGTGCCGGGCTTTCTGGAAGGACTGCGCGCGGTCTGCGACGAGTATGAAAGCGTGCTGATCTTCGACGAGGTGATGACCGGTTTCCGTGTGGATCTGCACGGCGCCCAGGGCCTGTACGGGGTGACCCCCGATCTCACCACCCTGGGCAAGGTGGTGGGCGGCGGCATGCCGGTGGGCGCCTTCGGCGGGCGCCGCGCGATCATGGAGCAGATATCGCCGCTGGGGCCGGTCTACCAGGCCGGCACCCTGTCGGGCAATCCGGTCGCCATGACCGCCGGGCTCGCCACCCTGCGCCTGATCCGCGAGCCGGGCTTCTTCGAGCGTCTGTCGGCCGCCACCCAGCGTCTCACCGACGGCCTGATCAACCGGGCGCAGGATGCCGGCATCGCCCTGACGGCCAACCGGGTGGGTGCCATGTTCGGTCTGTTCTTCACCGAGGAGCCCGAGGTGTCCAACTTCTATCATGCGAACAGCTGCAACCTCGACCGCTTCAAGCTGTTCTTCCACGGTATGCTGCAGCACGGCATCTACCTGGCGCCATCGGCGTTCGAATCGGGCTTCGTGTCCAGTGCCCACGGTGACGAAGCCATCGACGCCACCCTGGCCGCCGCCCGGCAGGTGCTGGCCGAGCTCTGATATCGGGGACGGCGCCGAGGCGGCGTCCACCCGCACCGAACGGCCATGCTGCCGGCAACCCTCCAGCCCTTCCTCGATTGGTTGGCGCTGCATCCCACCTGGGCGGGAATGGCGGTGTTTGTCATCGCCGCCTCGGAGTCTCTCGCCGTTGTCGGCCTGTTCGTGCCCGGCGCTCTGTTGCTGTTCGGAATCGGCGCCCTGGTGGCCGCCGGCAGCCTGGAACTGGTGCCCACATTGGCCTGGGCCACGGCCGGCGCGGTCGCCGGCGACGGTCTGAGCTTCTGGCTGGGGCGGCATTTCCATCAGCGCCTGCGCCTGCTGTGGCCCTTCAGCCGCTCGCCCGAGCTGATGGCGCGGGCGGTGGACTTCTTCGATCGCCACGGGGGCAAGAGCGTGGTGATGGCGCGCTTCGTCGGTCCCCTGCGTCCCATCATTCCGGCGGTGGCGGGCATGATGGACATGTCACCGGCGCGGTTCTTCTGGATCAATGTGCTGTCGGCCGCCGTGTGGGCGCCGGCCTACATCCTGCCGGGCATGGCATTGGGCGCGTCCCTGCAACTGGCGGCCCAGGTCGCCGGCCGCCTGGTGGTATTGATCGTGCTGCTGCTGGCGGCGGTATGGCTCTGCCTGTGGCTGGTGCGCCAGGTATTCCGGCTGGTGCAGCCCCATGCCAGCGCCCTCATCGGGCGCGCCCTGGACTGGAGCCGCGGGCACCCCGTCATCCGGCCCCTGGCCGGCGCGCTGCTGGACCCGGAGCATCCCGAAGCCCGCGGGCTGGCCATGCTGGCGATCATTCTGGTGGTCACCGCCTGGCTGTTCGCGGCGGTGCTGGCCGCGGTGGTCCATGGCTCGCCGCTGCAGGGACTGGACCTGCTGCTGTACCGCTGGCTGCAGAATCTGCGCACCCCCTGGGCCGACCGTGTGATGGTGGCGCTCACCGAGTTGGGGGATGCCACCGTGCTCACCGCGGTGGTGGCCGCCACCGCCCTGTGGTTGGCCTGGCGACGGCGCTGGAAGGCGCTGGGGCACTGGCTGGCCACCGCCGCCGGCGCCGCCATCATGGTGCGCATTCTCAAGCTGACCCTGCAGGTGCCCCGCCCCGCGCCGCTGTACGAGGGCGCCGGCGCGTTCGCCTTCCCCAGCGCCCACGCCGGCACCAATCTGGCGGTGTACGGCTTTCTGGCGGTGCTGGTTGCCCGGGAGCTCGCCCCCGAACGGCGCTGGCTGCCGTATGTCGGCGCGTCGGCGCTGATCGTGCTGATTGCGTTCTCGCGCCTGTACCTGGGTGCTCACTGGTTGTCGGACGTCATCGGCGGGCTGGCTCTGGGACTGTCCTGGACCGCGTTGATGGGCATCGCCTACCGCCGCCACCCCGCTCCGCCCGTGGCCCTGCGCGGACTGCTGGCAGTGGTGCTGGTGGCGTTGACGGCGGCCGGCGGCTGGCAGATCAGCCGCCACCTGAACACCGATCTGGTCCGCTACGCCCGGCGCCACACCACGGTCACCCTGGCACCGTCCGCCTGGTGGAACTCGGGCTGGCGGGACCTGCCCGCCTACCGCATGGATCTGGAGGGCGAGCGCGAGCATCCGCTCACTGTCCAGTGGGCGGGCAATCTCCCGACCCTGAAAGCGACCCTGACCCGTCATGGTTGGCGCACGCCCGCCGCGGCGACGGTGGCCGACAGCCTGCGGTGGCTGTCGCCGGCCACGCCTTTCAGGGAGCTGCCTGTACTGCCCCAGGTGCATGCGGGTCGCCACGAAGCGCTGCTGCTCACCCACGCCACGGACAACCCCGACCGCCTGTTGGTACTCAGGCTGTGGCCCACCGCGGTGGTGTTGGGAAGCCGGCAGCAGCCGGTATGGATCGGCAACGTGAGCGAATTGATCCGCGAACGGCTGCTGGGCTTTGTCACGCTGCCCCATACCGCCCGGGACTATGACGCGCCGCTCCGGGTCCTTGCCGGAGATCTGGCCGGGCTGGACGTCAAGAGGGTCCGGCGCAGCGCACCACGGCGCAAGGGCGAGGAAGCGCCCCGCTGGGACGGCCGGGTGCTGTTGATCCGCAACCCGCCGGCTGACGGTGCGCCGACGGCCGACCCGCGGCCGGGAGGGACCTTACCGAAGCAGATCCGGTAACCGCTCGTGGAGCCGTTCCAGGCGCTCCAGAGGGTCGGTCAGCTCCAGCAGCTCCTGCTTCTCCAGCATCGGCAGGGGCAGCCATTCCGCCAACCGGCAGCCGACCCAGGTGGCGTCTTCCGGGTAGCGGGTGAGTTCGGAAAAGGGCTCGCCGGCCTGTTCCAGGATGCGGTCCAGCAACTCGGGCAGGCGGCGCAGATGGGGTGGAACGAACTCCTCCGGCTCCGCCGGCAGCACGCTGACGCGGGCGGTCACCAGCTGATCGGCACGCACCCGGGTGCTGTGAATACGAAAGCGCTGTTCGCCCCGGGCTATCACTTCCAACAACCCGTCGGGGCCGCGGTCCCAGTCGCCGATGCGGGACAGGGTACCCACCGGGAAGGTGTCGGCGGCCTTGCCCACTTCCGACCCGGAGCGGATCAGGCATACCCCGAACGGTGCGTCGTGGGTCAGACACTCGCACACCATTTCCAGGTAGCGGGGCTCGAACACCCGCAGGGGCAGCAGACCGCCGGGGAACAGCACCGTGTTCAGAGGAAACAGCGGCAGCGTCAGCTGAGCCACGGGTTACGGCTCCCCCCAGCGCCTGGCCAGTTGGTGCTCGACGTCCAGGTGGTCGAGGAGACGGGCCACCACGAAGTCCACCAGGTCGTCGATGGTGGCGGGCTGATGATAGAAGCCCGGGCTGGGCGGCAGAATGACCGCACCCAGGCGGGCGAGCTTGAGCATGTTCTCCAGGTGAATGGCGGAAAACGGCGTCTCCCGGGGCACCAGGATCAGCTTGCGGCCTTCTTTGAGCACCACGTCGGCGGCCCGGTCGATGAGGTTGTTGCTGGCCCCGCAGGCGACCGCGGACAGAGTGCCGGTGGTACAGGGGCAGATCACCAGCGCCCGCGGCACGCTGCTGCCGCTGGCCACCGGCGCCGTCCACTCCTCCCGTCCGAACACCTGCAGCTGATCCGGAGCGGCGTCATAGTGAGCGGTGAGAAAGCGCTGCATTTCCGCCGGCCGGCCGGGCAGCTTGAGATCGGTTTCCATGCCCACCACCACCTGCCCCGGCGCGGAGACCATGAACTGCACCTGCTCCCCGGCCCGCAGCAGACACTCGAGCAGACGCAGCCCGTAAGGGGCGCCGGAGGCGCCGGTCATGGCCACAGCAACGGGAGCACGGTTGGGCATGCTCATAGTCTCCTAGAAGCCTGTCGGACTTGAGCGATCACAACGAACCGGATGGGAGAGCGAGTCCGTTTCCATCGCCCCTTTGATGAGAACAGCCATTGCTGTTTGACGAAAGGCAGCGGACACAGGAGCCGCTTTCCCATCGACGCAGTCGATCCGTGTCAAGTTCGACAAGCTCATAGGGTACAGGATCGGAGGCTGCCGTGGCGAATCCGGCCGGTGCAGACCCAGCAGTCACCGCTTGCGCTACACCCGTTCACGGTCCCGCAAAGCGGCAAGCAGTCGCTCGTGGATATTCTCGAAGCCACCGTTGCTCATGATCAGCACCCGATCGCCGGGCCTCGCTTCGCCTGCCACGTCGTCCACAATCGCCGCCACCGACTCGCAAACCCGGGCCCGACCTTCCAGGGCATCGGCGACGCACTGCAGATTCCAACCCAGATCCGCCGGGCGATACAGCCACACCCGATCGGCAGCGGCCAGGGACGA
>DATFML010000310.1:0-2559 GCA_035266965.1 Gammaproteobacteria bacterium | reverse complement strand
TCTCGCGCCAGGGCGTGCCGGTGACCGTCCTGGAATCGGCCCGCCAGCTTGGCGGCCGGGCGCGCTGCGTGCCGTTCGGCAGCTACCGGGTCGACAACGGTCAGCATGTCATGATCGGCGCCTACCACGCGATGCTGGAGCTGCTGGAGCTGCTCGGCGTTGCCGAGAAGGCGGTGTTTCTGCGCCGGCCCCTGGAACTGGCCATGCACACGCCCGGCGGGCGCGGCGTGCGCGTGAAGGCGCCGCCGCTGCCGGCGCCCCTGCATATGCTGGCGGCACTGCTGGGCAGTCGCGGCCTGTCCCCGCTGGATCGTCTGCGCGCTCTTCACTTCGGAACCCGGGCCACCTCCGCCGGACCGGCGCCGCATCCCGATATCAGCGTCCAGGCCCTGCTGGAGCAGAATCGACAGTCGCCGCGCCTGGTGGCGAACCTTTGGGAACCGTTGTGTCTCGCCGCTCTCAATACGCCCATCGCCGACGCCTCAGCGACGCTGTTCCTCAGGGTGCTGCGGGATGCCTTCACCGGCACACGCCACAACACCGACCTGTTGATTCCCCGCACCGACCTGGGCACGGCCCTGCCCCAACCCGCCCTGGATTTCATCGAAGCCCACCACGGCAAAGTCAGGCTCGGCCAGCCCGTGCGGGACCTGCGCATCGGCGCCGACGGCGTCACCGGCGTGGACCTGGCGAATGAACGCCTGTCGGCGCGCCACGTGATTCTGGCCGTCAATCCCGTCATGTGCCGCCGTCTGCTGGCGCCCCACGAGGATCTGCGGGAGGTGACGGACAACCTGGCGGCACTGCACAGCGAGCCCATCTGCACCGTGTACCTGCAGTATCCCGGGGACGTCCGCCTGACGCGGCCCATGGCAGGGCTGGTGGGCACCACCACCCAGTGGGTCTTTGATCGCGCCGTGTGCGGACAACCGGGTCTGATGGCGGCCGTCATCAGCGGGTCGGGACCCCACATGCAGCTGGACAATACGCGCCTGGTGGAACGTGTCGCGCAGGAGCTGTCGATCATGAATCCCCACTGGCCAGCCGCCACCAACACATTGGTGTTACGCGAAAAACGGGCCACGTTCGCCAGCCGCGTCGGGGTGGAAGCCCTGCGCCCGAGCCCCCGCACAGGGACGCCGGGGCTGTGGCTGGCGGGAGATTTCACGGCCACCGGGCTTCCCGCCACCCTGGAGGGCGCCGTGCGCAGCGGTCTGGAATGTGCCCACGCCATCCTGGAAACCACTTCCCATACCGCCAGCGGATTGGCTTTTTGTTGATTTTTCAATAGGTCACCAAGACTTTCGCAGCCCCGTCCGGTAACTGCGTCACTCAACTTCCGGGCCGACACGCCGCTAGCTACGATAACGCGCACTCCACAATCACCAGAAGGTACACAAGCCGGTCCACCACGGAGAAAACCGGCTGGGAGTTCATCGGCGTCGTGGAAAGGAAGGTTGACAGCCAGTATCTCAAGACGGGAATGTACGTGTCCCGCCTGGACCGCCCATGGATCGAGACGCCGTTTCCCTTCCAGGGCTTCTACATCCGTGCCATCAAGGATATCCAGAGACTGCGGCGCTATTGCCGGTTCGTGTATATCGATACCGAGCGTGGCGTGCCCGCCGACCGCTACCTCAAGGCCGACGATGACCGCAAGGTGGTGCGCCAGGTGCAGGCCATCTGCGCAAAGACCACCGCCAGCGAGCGCTACCAGCGGACCGAGTCGTTCGAATCCGAGCTGCAGATGGCCAGGGAACAGCACGACAAGCTGGGCCACCTGGTCCGCAATGTCATGGACGACGTTCGTGCCGGACGCAAGATCGGCGCGCTGTCGGTGCGTCAGACCGTCGCCGGCATGATCGAGAGCATTCTCCGCAACCCCGATGCCTTCCTCTGGCTCGCCCGGCTCAAGGAGGCCGATACCTATACCTACGACCATGCCATCGGCTGCTGCACCCTGGCCGTGGCCCTGGGCCGCCATCTGGGCTTTTCCAAAGCGGACCTGATGCGCCTGGCCGTCGGGACCCTGTTGTTCGACATCGGCAAAATGAAACTGCCCCAAGCGCTGCTTTCCCATCCCGGCGCGCTGTCCAGCCGGGAGTTCGAACTGGTGAAGCAACACGTCGGCTACAGCGTCGCCTTGATGCGGGAAGCCAAAGGCATGGACCCGATGGCGATAGAAGTCGCCCTGCATCATCATGAACGCCACGACGGCTCGGGCTACCCCGGTGGCTTGTCGAACGGCCATATTCCGGTGTTCGGACAGATTGCCGGGTTGGTGGACTGCTACGACGCCATCACCAGCGACCGTCCTCACCAGCGGGCGCTCTCGCCGCATGCCGCGGTGAACCAGCTGTACCAATGGAGAAACGTCGACTTTCAGGATGCGCTGGTGGAGCAGTTCATACAGTGCCTGGGCGTGTATCCCACCGGCACGCTGGTGGAGCTGACCAGCGGCCAGGTTGGCATCGTGCTCGTCCAGAACCGCGTTCGGCGACTGCGACCCAAGGTGATGCTGGTACTCGACGAAGACAAAAATCGCTACGGCATCGCACC
>DATFML010000309.1:0-2146 GCA_035266965.1 Gammaproteobacteria bacterium | reverse complement strand
ATCCTCATGCGGGCCGGCTTTCGACAGCCCAGCAGCCAGCCTCGGACTGAGCACCTTCAACGTCCGATCGATGAACACCGGCTCCGGAGCGCCCTGCGATCCGCGCACCACTTTTAGTTGCGCCAACGCCCGGCGCACCTGGGCCGGCGCCAGGTCTGCCGGCTGCTGGTTGGGGGCTGACCCGTCACCCTGGGAGCTCAAAGCTACGAACTGCACGCCCGAATGCCACAGCACCGTGCTGCCCTGCGGGGCGGAATTCAGCGAATTGGCCTGATTCGGCGGCGTGCCGCCGCCCTGCGCCGCACAGCCTGCTACCGCAACGGCCAAAAGAGCAGCAGCCCCCAAGGCACACACTTTGTGCTTCATATTCGTCACCTTGCTCATAACGCCTCTACACTTTCCGCAGCCTGAGTTGAATCGGGACGTGAGCGACAGCCGCTTCCAGCAAGCGCTGTGGCAATGCGGTCTCCCAGTGGGGGCGATTGCAGCGGTCGACGAACGCATCGAGGTCGTCTTGTAAGTATCTGGGGCGGACGCCGTGGAAAGTGCCCAGGAGTAACCGTTTGAGAGTGGCGATGACCAGGTGCACCTTGGGCAGCCTCTTGGTGGCCGGTTCCGGCGGGGTCACACGCGGGGTGTGATAGCGGCGCTCGCCGAGACTTGCCAGCGCCGCCAGGGTATCACTTTTGCGTTCAGTTTCCCCGGCCAGGGGATGGTGGGCGAAGGGGCGCACCAGCTTGCCGTTCCGCCCCTCGTCCCGGATCCCGGCGGCGAGATGGCCCGCCTTGTGCCCGCGGTTCTCCACCGCCAGCAACACAGGCATCTTACCCCCGGCGCCGGGCCCGCGCTTGCCGGCACGTCGCCCGCCCACCAAGGCGTCATCGACCTCGAAGAGCCGGCAGAGCCCGAAGGATCGGTTCTGGTCGCCCATCGCCCGGCGCAGCATCCGCAACATCGGACAGGCCGTCGACCAGCTCACCCCGATCCGCTTCGACAGACGCGGCGCCGAGACCCCGCCCTTGTCGGCGCCCATCAAGGAGATGGCGGCGAACCATTGGGGCAGCGGCACAAGGGTGCGGTGAAAGATCGTGCCCGCCGTTGCCGGAACCTGGTAGCGACAGCGCGCGCATTGGCGCTTGTGCGCCCGCGTATTCAACAGATAGGCCTGATCGTGACCACAACATGGACACAGCAAGCCCTCGGGCCAGGGGTGACGGGCGGTCTCCTCCAGACATGCCTGCTGAGTGGAAAAACGATCGGTCCACTCCAGAAAACTCCTCTCGGCCGGTTTCCTCGGCATAGCTTCCAAACCCGCCAATTCCACAGCTTTGGACAAGGTTGGCTACCATAAGCTTAGAGGCATTATTCTGCATTGGAAAAGACTGAATATTGTCCGGTGGGAGGTCACAGCCGACGACCATCGCATATTCCCCGTGCAGGTTGGCCAGCGAGAGCGCGTGGACCTCGTCCGCGCTGCGCAGGATGCCGGCGAAGTCGCGCGTGTCGAAGGTGGCGGTAGCGTCGGCGGCGACGTAGGTCTGGTAGCCGAGGCAGCCGGACATTCGCGCCGTGGCCTCGATGGAGGTATTGGTGGTCATCCCGCACAGCACCAGCGTGTCGAGGCATTCCTCCCAGAGAGTCGCTTCCAGGCAGGTGCCGACGAACGCGCTCGGCGTATGCTTGGTGATGATGAGCTCGCCCGGCACCGGCACCGCCACCTCCTTGAACTGCGAGCAGTTGTGCGCCGGTCCGTAGACCGAACCGGGATCCTCGGAGACGTGGCGGACGTGGATCACCGGCCTCCCGGACTCCCGCCACGCTGCCAGCAGGCGGCCGATGGTTTCCTCCACACGCGGATTGTTGCGCTTGCCCCGGGCGGGATCATCCATGGTCTGCTGCAGGCCGATGACCATCAGGGCGGCGTCGTCACGGAGCATTATCGGCATGGCTTTGCTCCCGGGTAGCGGCTTCTGTCCGGTCTGCTCCTGGGGAAGCATGGGCGGAAGTCGACGCCCGAATCATAAATCGCTTTGGCTTATCGGAATCCGCTTGTCACGACCCTGCTGTTGTATTGTGCCGGCTCTCCGCTGGAGCCACGATCCTCATGCTACTCCTTGTACGCAACCGTTTCCGTCATTCCGGCCGG
>DATFML010000308.1:0-6132 GCA_035266965.1 Gammaproteobacteria bacterium | reverse complement strand
CCTGCTCGCGGGGCACCTCCAGCACCTCGGGAAGAACGGTGAGCGCTTCGCGCAGACGCGTGCGGGCGCGCTGCGGATCGATGCTGGCGGGAGGCGCGTATTCCTGCACGTGCACCCACTGGCTGTCGCCCCGGTACAGATCCACGGCCAGCGCATACTCCGGCATGTCGGCATCGTAGACCCGATAGCAGCAGATGCTTTCCCGCTCGGCCCAGCGGCGCAGCTGGCGCAGGTTCTTGCGCAGGCGGTTGGCGAACATCTCCCCGCCGGCTCCCGCATCCGCCAGCGGCCGGGGCCCGGACGCGGGACCGCGCGCCGCCACGAACCACTGGGGGTCGACGTCAAAATGCAGCAGCTTGCAGGGGATGGCGCCGTTGAACAGCGCATGCTGGCGCCGCGCCCGCAGCCCCATGCCCTTGGCCAGTTCCGGGTTGCCGGTGAACACGGCCGCCCGCCAGCCGACGAAGTGCTCCCGCAGCCGGCTGCCCAGCAGGGCATACAGCGGTCGCAGGCTGTGCGCGTCCCCCAGGCGCTGGCCATAGGGCGGGTTGACCACCACCAGTCCGGCACGGTCGGTGCGGGTCGGCACCAGGCGGGCCAGCTCGCGACGCTCGGCGTGCACGACGCCCCGCAACCCGGCCGCCTCGATGTTGGCGAGGGCCGCGCGCACGGCCGCGGCGTCCTCGTCGTAGCCGCACACGGACGGTATGCGTTCGCGCCCGCGGGCGCGACGTTCGCCGGCCTCCTCCAGCAACGTCTGCCAGAGCGCCGGGCGATGGCCCGGCCAGCGCTCGAACCCGAACCGGGCCCGCAGCAGACCGGGGGCCACATCACCGGCCATCAGCGCCGCCTCGATGGGCAGGGTGCCGGAACCGCACATGGGATCGACGAGGGGGCCGCCTTGCGCCGCCACCGCGGGCCAGCCGGCCCGCATCAGGATGGCCGCCGCCAGATTCTCCTTCAGCGGCGCCGCCACGCTCTCCCGACGGTAGCCCCGGCGGTGCAGGCTGTCGCCGGACAGGTCGATACTGACGGTGGCCTGGTCGCGGAACAGGTACAGGTTGATGCGCAGGTCCGGCTGTTCCACATCCACCGAGGGCCGCTCGCCGGTGGCACTGCGGAACTGATCCACCACCGCGTCCTTGACCTTCAACGCCGCATACCGGGAATGGCCGATGGCCGAGGCCGCGCTGTTGGCATCCACCGCCAGGGTGGCATCCGAAGCCATGTGCTGCGCCCAGGCAATCGAGCGCACGCCGTCGTACAGCGACTCCGGGGTCGGTGCCGCGAAGCGCGCCAGGGGCAGCAGAATGCGGTTGGCGAACCGTGACCACAGGCAGGCACGGTACGCCAGCTCCAAAGGGCCTTCGAAGCTCACTCCGGCCGGTGTCTCCTTGGCCGCCGCCGCGCCAAGCTCGCGCAGTTCGTCCAACAGCAGGGAGGTCAGCCCCTTAGGGGCGGTGGCGAACAGGGCGTGGTTTTCGGTCATGGGCGGAGGCCGGCGGCGGGCGCACTAGTGGTCCATGCGGAAAATAGTGTGTCTTTCAGAGCCCCGCTAAGGGGCCAAGACAAGGCGCGCTGCGCAGGGAATGGCAGGCCCTTTGCAAGCGGCGCAACGCGGCATTGGCCCCTTAGCGGGGCTCCCTCCGGGCCGGTCCACAAGCCCCCTCGGCGGCGTTGCACTCGCTTGAATTGGCGACGGCCAGTCCGGCGCTCGTGCGCCTTGCCGATGAGGCTTGTGGACCGGCTGAAAGGCACAGTATTTTCCGCATGGACCACTAGGAAGGGCACATTGTAACGAAGCGCCCGCAAAGATCGACCGGGCAATGGCGCTCAGAGGCGGTTCAGTACCCGTTCCAGCACCTTGCCGCGGGGCACCACGGCGGTGGCACCCGCCGTCCTGGCCTGGCGGAACACGTCCGTATCCACGTGGGGCCCGAAGGCGATCAGCTCGGCGTCGGGCCAACGCCGGCGCAGCCCGGAGACATGGGACAGGGCATCGTCGGCAGTGAGATCCAGAACCACCAGATCCGGAACCCCGGGGTCGTCGCGACGCAGCAGCTGGGCACCGGCCGCCTGCCAGCGCGAAGCCAGCCGGGTCCGGGTCATCAGGTCGTCGGTCCACAACAGCAGCTTCATGGCATCACACCGCTTTCGCCAGTCACTCGCCGCCGGGATCGTCCGAAGCGGCCAGCACGGCATCCAGATCCAGGGAGCGCATGGCGCCGACCGCACATTCCCAGGCCCCTTCGTGACACAGGCCGCTCATGCCAGCCTGCTCGTAGGCCTCCAGGGCAGCCCGCACGCAGGCATCGCGGACCTGACGGGCCACGTGGCGCTGCTGTTCGGTGGGTTCGGTGGTCATGGCCTTCACTCCACACAGGTGAGGCCACAGCTTGCGTGATGGGAAGCCGGGGAATCAAGGGGCGCGTCGGCGCATGCGCGCAACCGCCGGGTGTGAGGGCCGCGGCTCCGGCAAGGCACAGCGCCCCGGAGCCGACGCCTGCGGCAGGGTCAGCGACGAATCAGGCCGCCGCGACGCGGTCGCGGCCGGACCACTTCGCCTGGTAGAGCGCCCGGTCGGCACGGCCGACGAGGGTCTCTTCGGTGTCGTCGTCCCGCAACTGCGCCACGCCCACGCTGACGGTAATGGTGCCGGCCTGCTCGAAGGGCCGGGCCGCCATCAGCTCGCGTATCTTGTCGGCCATCGCCGCTGCCTGTTCGCCGCTGGTACCGGGAGCCAGTACGCAGAATTCCTCGCCGCCATAACGGACGAAATAGTCCGCCTGGCGCAGACTGCTGGCGATGCGCCGGGCGGTCTCCCGCAGCACCCGGTCGCCGCAGTCGTGGCCGCAGGTGTCGTTGACCCGTTTGAAGTGGTCCACATCGATCATCAACAGCGAGACCGGCAGGCGGTAGCGGCGCGACTGCTCGATTTCCCGGCGCAGGTTGTCGCTGAACAGGCGCCGGTTCATGGCGCCGGTCAACACGTCCGTATTGGACAATCGGATGAGCTCCAGCTCCTTGCCGCTGCGGGCGCGCTCGTACAGGTAGGCAAAAATGCCGATGAGCAGATAGCTGAAGAACATGTCCAGACGCGCCGCATGGGTGGGATCGCCCGCCAGCGGTGCGACGGCGAGCAGCAACAGGTAGCCGGTGGCCACCAGCAGGTTGATCACCGCCCCGGCCCGCAGGCCCAGCAGAAAATAGGACAACATGGGAATGGTGTAGAGCCAGAACAGGGCCTGCACGCCCGTCCCGGTGGCGCCCAGCAACACGATCAGGGCCGACGTGACGATGGCCGCGAAAGCGGCGGGGCCGCTCTCGCCATGGCCGGCACGGCGCATATGCCGCAGGTTGATGCACATCAGCAGCGCCGCCGTCGCCTCGGTGGTGGCCACGGCCGGCAGGCCGCGCCGGGCCGAGATGAAAGCGAACGCCAGCGCCAGCAACGCGCCCAGTATCGACAGGGCCGTCGTGAGCCGGGTCCTGGCGCTGCGTACCGCGCAGCTCGCCTCACCGGCCGGCGGCCCGGATACCTCCAACGCGCCCAGCGGGGCAGCGCCGTCGCCCGAACGGGACCAGCGGGCGACGGCCGTCCAGCCGTCCTGCAAGGCCTGTGCAATGCGGAATGTCCGTTTCATGGACCGTGTT
This sequence comes from Gammaproteobacteria bacterium, assembly GCA_035266965.1. Classification (GTDB taxonomy): domain Bacteria; phylum Pseudomonadota; class Gammaproteobacteria; order DATFLG01; family DATFLG01; genus DATFML01. The sequence goes on along the minus strand of DATFML010000308.1, from coordinate 2,478 downwards.
CTCCCTTGAGTACCTGCCGGTTAGCCGTTTTTCTCCCGTCGCCGCCGGGCCCTCGCTTCGACAGTGTGACGGCTGGGTGGCCCCGTCCGAATCAACGGTGCAGTTCACGGGCGTGGAATCGACGACGATTGCTTGTTCCCTGCAGCAGCATCGGAACCGTCACAGGATTGTTGCGACGGCGGTGGGCGGTGGCGCCACTGGCGTCGTCAGGTGACGTGCCCGATTAGACTTCCATCCCGGGGTCTTGGTTCACCGCACTGCAGCGCCGAACACGGCACCCGGTGAGGCCCCATGCGAGGCCGCACCGGCCTTCAGCCCGCAAACCCCGTGTCAGGCGGCGGGCACGGCGGTCGACGCCCGGCAGACGACTCGATGGACGTGGCGGCATGCGCCCGGTCGTAACGGGAACCACGCCCTCGCCGGGAACTTGCGCCGCACGGCGCGCTCTTAACACTTGACGAGCTTGTCAGGAAAATGGCACGCAGCCGCCGGCATGACGGCGCGAATAGAACGACTTCAGCGGGGGATTTCGTCCTCATCAGTGGGCAAATGAACCCCAGCCAGGGGTTTTTCCCTACCGGCGCAAGGAACATGCGCACCATGCAGCCCGTCGCTGCACTGGCATCAATGTTGCGTCATTAAGGACTATGGCAACACATTCGGGTGAAGCCATCCTCCGGCGACGGCGAGCCAACGTGAGTGCTGCGTCAAGGATGTCGCCGAATGGATAGTGCGGGCTACCCCGAATAGGGCATAGCGCGGGCCTGCGCCTTCCCGTAGATTGACACGCACAACTCGACCGCAGGCAGCCCGTACCCTGCGGTCATCGTGAATGAGGAGGTACCATGCTGGTCAAAGACATTATGACCACGGCCGTGAAGACCACGGCGCCCGATGCAGGTGTCGGTGAAACCGCCACGGTAATGTGCTTCAACAAGATCAGCGGTCTGCCCGTCACCGACAAGGACAACAATATTGTCGGCGTGATATCCGAGAAAGATGTCCTGCGGGCGATGTATCCGGACATGGAAGAATACATGCAGGACCGCCCGGTCGATCTGCAGAAGCTGGAATACGAATACCGGGACGTGCTGCACATGAAGGTCGAACGCCTGATGAGCAAGAAGGTCGTCACCGTGTCCCCCGAGGCGCCGGTGCTCAAGGCCGTATCGGTCATGTGCGCCCACCGCATCCGCCGCATTCCGGTGGCAATCGACAACAAACTGGTGGGCATCATCAGCATGGGAGACGTGCACAAGGCGATCTTCCAGAAGAATCTGATGGAAAGCGGGGAGAAGGCTCGCGGCGTCGCCTGACGATCATCGCGGTGCGGTCGGGCCGGCCGCACTGGCAGCCTGCCGCCCCATGGCACCGTGGTGCCGATTCCGCCACTGAAGCGGATAGTCTGACCACGGCCGGTCCGAGGGGACCGGCCGTGCGCTGCTCAACGGGTATAATGGGCGCTCCCGTGCACAGGCACGCCACCCGGACAGGGCCGGCAGACCCCATGACCCCCGAACGATACCGGCGCATCAGCGCCGTCCTGGACCGCCGGCAGCCGGATCTCACCGTGTTGCTGGAGAACGTGCACAAACCCCACAACTTCTCCGCCGTGTTGCGGACCTGTGACGCGGTGGGCGTCTTCCAGGCCCATGCCGTGACCGACAGAAACGCGCTCCGGGGCAATCGGCACCTGTCGGCGGGCAGTCGCAAGTGGCTGAGCGTGCACCGCCATCACAGCGCCGACTCCGCCACCGCAGCCCTCAGACAGCGCGGATTCCGGATGCTCGCCGCCCACCTTTCCGACCGGGCAGTGGATTTTCGCGAAGCGGACTATACCCAACCGGTTGCGATCGTACTGGGGACCGAGAAATACGGGGTCAGCAACGAGACTCTGGCGCTGTGCGACAGCGAAATCACGGTGCCCATGTTCGGCATGGTGGCGTCGCTCAACGTGTCCGTCGCCGCTGCCGTGATTCTCTATGAGGCCCAGCGTCAGCGTGCCGCCGCGGGGCTCTACGACCGGGTCCGGCTGGATCCGGAAACCTACCGGCGCACCCTGTTCCAGTGGGGCTATCCTCGCCTGGCGCGCTACTACGAATCCATCGGCCGCCCCTTTCCATCGGTATCGGCTCGGGGCATAGTGGCCGAAAGACACGCGGACTGAAACACCGGCCGGTTGCTGCCATCCGTCGGCGCCAGGGTGGGTTCGTCGGTAGGTTCTGCAGCTGGGAGGAATCGGTCGTGGAAGGTGTGCAAATGTCGTTCGACTGGGGCGTCGCCGTCGTATTGGTGCTGATCGGGTTCGCAGCGGGTTTGCTCGCTTTCTGGCTGTTCCGGCCCGGCGACCACCGCGCGCGGGAACTGGAAACCGAGCTGGACAAGACCCGCGAGGACCTGGAGAGCTACAGGGCGGACGTAAACCGCCACTTCGAGCGCACATCGGAGCTGTTCGAGGAACTGACCGAAAACTACAAG
>DATFML010000307.1:0-3030 GCA_035266965.1 Gammaproteobacteria bacterium | reverse complement strand
GGTCATGCCATAGAGCACCACGTCCTGCGGGCCGCCCTTGACGATCCCGAAGTAGGTGTACTGGTAGGGTGTCTGCAATGGCGTGAAGTTGTCCTCGCCATGCGCGCTGGTCTGCACGAACCCGCCCTCGCCGGCGAGCAGTATCCTGCTGCCCACCGCCTGGACGGCGTAGATGTTCCGGCCGTACAGGTGCCAGCCCTTGCCGGCATTCAGGTGCTCCTGCCACGGCTGCCAGGTCTTGCCGCCGTCGGTGGTCCGATAGATGCTGTTCCAGGCCCCGACGACGTAGCCGTCCCGGGCGCTGGTGAAGTGCAGGCCAAGCAGCGGCCGCTCGGGGCGTGCCTTCGCCAGGGTCTCGGCCTTCTTGAGCGCCTGCTTCGCCGCATCCGACGTCCCGCTGGCCGCCCGGGCCTGCTTCAGGACCAGCTGTGCGGCCGTCAGGCCGTCGAGCTGCTCGGTCCAGGTCTTGCCGCCGTCGGCGGTGTGCAGGACCACCCCGTACTGTCCGACCGCCCAGCCCTGCTGCGCGTTGACGAACTGCACGGCGGTCAGGGTGGGGCTGACCGGCACCTTGGCCTGGTGCCAGGTCTGGCCGTTGTCGTCCGACCATACGATGATCCCGTGGGTCCCCACGGCCACCACCCTCGACCCGGCGCGCGTGACGTCGATCATCAGCACGCGGGTGGGGTGCCGCGCCGGGATGGACGGCTCGCTGAGCTGGGCGTAGTACCCGCGGCTCTGGGGCGAGGCCGCCCGTGCCGGTCCCGCCACGGACGTGACGAGCAGGGCCGCCACGGCCGCCAGGAATACCGGAACGAAGCCCGCCCGTCTGGGCAAAAGAGACGCCCGGCAGGGGCGGGAAGCCCCTGCCGAGCGGACGCTTGCACGTGTCATCATTGCGCGCTTGCAGCAGCCACGTGGAAGGGATTGAACATGCTCTCCGGGAACGGCTTCGCCGGCTCGTGCGAGAACTGGTAGATCTCCTGGTTGTTCTGCGGCACGTACAGGTTCGCCGTCTTGCGGACCATGTAATGGGACCCGGTGTAGCGCACCTCACCCGTCTGGATGTTGTAGGTGCCCCACTGGGCGTTGTTGACCACCGCCGGGATGTCCGGCATCACGAAGGGCAGCGCCCACGTGATATGCCAGAGCTTGCCCTGCGAGTCGTAGTTGTCGCACCAGACGGTCTCGCCCGTGTCCTCGTCGAAGTAGTCGATGCGCGTCTTCTCGACCTCACGCTCGCCGGGCTTGAGGGTGCCCTTGACCACCCAGACGCGGTGAAGCTCGAAGCGGATGTACTTCGGGTTGAGGTAGTGCATGCCGTCGGGCATCAGGTCCTTGATCGGATGGGTCGGCACCAGGTTCTCGTTGTACGGGATGTAGAGCTCTTTCTCGCCAACGATCTTCCAGTTGTACCGGCCGAACGGACCCCAGTGCACGAAGGCCTCGTCGAAGAAGTTCACGCCGGAGACCACGAAGTCGGGCACGTCGTAGACCACCCGCGGCGCCTGGCGCATGCGGTGCTGCCCCACGAGATACTGCCAGCCCTTGATGTTGTTGTTGTTGCGCGTGTAGTGGTACAGCAGCAGTGCCTGGCCGTTGGCCGACGGCGGCTCGGTCGTGTGCTCCCAGCCCAGCTGGAACCGGCGCGGCCCCTTCATCCACTTCTCGCGATTGCCCTTGATGTAGTAGGGGTAGCGGTTGCGCACGAAGCCGGCGTTGACGAACTCGCGCTTGCCGTTGCTGGTGAAGATGTAGGCCGTGAACGGCTCGATGAAGCTCTGCCCGACCCACGGGATGCGCTGATTCCACTCCAGCTCGGCACCGTTCTTCGGGATCGGGAACGGCAGCCCGCCGTAACACCCGTCGATGCCGTTGCCGTTATTGATCAGCTTGCAGTTCTCCGCGTTCTGCCGGGTGTTCGCGTTGACCCAGTCCGGCGCCGCCGCGGTGCGGTGCGTGGGGTAGACCAGCATGTAGAACCCGGGATACTTCTTGAGCAGAGCGATCTCGCCGTTGGTGAGATGGTCCTTGTACTTCTCGTAGTTCTCACCCGTGATCTTCACGACCGGCTTTTCCTTGTTCAGGAACTCCGGGACCACCAGGTCGCCCTTCTTGTAGCCGGCAGGGACCTTGGTGTAGCCGCCGGTCCAGGCGGGGATCTTGCCATCCTTGCTGCCCGCCTTGATGCCGCCGAACGGCGTCAGGCTGTTGCCCAGCTTCGCCGCGTCCTGCTGCGACACCCCTGCCAGAGCCACGTTCATGGACAACGCCATCGCGACGGCGGCAGCCCCGACTCCAACACTCTTTAAAAGCTTGCAATTTACCATTTCGGCACCTCGTTACTGCGCTGTCGTCGCGCCTTTAAAAATCGTGACTTACGAAAATGCTGATGAAGTCGCGATCACCCATCGTGTTGGCGAACGACAGCTCCGGCGGCTGCACCGGGGTCATGTTCGAACCGTTGACGGGTGTCAGGAAGGAGCCGCTGTGGCCGATGTAGCCGTGGTACTCGATCCCGAAGTGGTAATTCACTGCGTAGTCGCCGTGCAGGCCGACCGTGAAATCACCGGCGTGCGAGGAGCCGCCGTTGAACACGCTGACCGTGGACGACCGCCCCTGGACGTTGTAGCCGACCCCGATGGGGACGCTGATGTCCAGCTGCGGCAGCACCTGGGTGTACTGCGGCGTAAACACGAGGCGCACGGCGGTGGCCGTGGGCGTGGTGTTCGGATCCAGCGCACCCGGGTTCTTGGTGATGCTCACCTTGTGATTCACCGCCACCGATGCGATCAGGCTGCCGCCGTCCCAGTACCTGCCCTGGTTCAACACCCAGATGTCGTTGACGTTCAGGTGCAGGGACTTGCCCACGGCATAGGCAGGGTTGCCGGAATTGTCGGCCGAGTTGGGCGCGATGAACTGCGGGTCGCTGACCAGCGGCGCGTTGGTGCGCATGGACAGCTCCGCGGCGACGTTGGTGCCCCACAGGGTGTGCGTCGCGGAGATGCCGTACATCCGGATGTTCTCCGG
>DATFML010000306.1:0-5580 GCA_035266965.1 Gammaproteobacteria bacterium | reverse complement strand
TACCAGAGCACACCCGAAGCGCAGGACTTCCGGCTGTCCACGAACTGGTCAGCCCGGCATGCCTTCAATTTCGTGCGCCTGGCGGCGTCCTGGGGAGAGCCTTTCCCTGTCATCGTCGGGGACCGCGCGCTGCTGATTACCGAGGCGCTCGATTTCAGGCCCTCTGCCGTGCTGGGACGTCCCGTCAGCGTGGATGGCGAAAAGCTTGCAGTGCAGTTCTCGCCCGGGGTGTTGTATGCCCGTGCGCGTGCGGCCTAGGGAACCTGCGGACGTCGGTCAAAGATAGGGCGAGAACAGCCACGCCAACGCATCCCGGACCCGCCGCGCCAGCGGACGCCGGCCCAATGCCGCCCGGGACACCGGCGTCGACGCCGCCCGCACCCGTTCGAAATGGCGCGCAAGCTCGGCCGCGAACGGCTCGTCGTAGATCTCCGTGACCAACTCGAAATTCAACCGCAGGCTGCGCGCGTCCAGATTCGCCGACCCGATCTGCGCATAATGGTCGTCCACCAGAAACAATTTGGTGTGAACGAACGGCGGCGGCTGATAATACACATGCACCCCCGTGTTGATGAGCTCGCCCAGCATGTTGCACGTCGCCCAGTGGACGAAGCGCAGGTTGTTGCGCGCCGGCAGAACGACATTCACTTCCACTCCGCGCAGTGCTGCCGCCTGCAACGCCGCGATCAGCTCACGCGGGGGCAGAAAATACGGGGTCATGATCCAGACCCGTTTGCGGGCGGCGGACACCGCGCCCACCAGGATCATGGGCAATTTGTCCATGTCTTCGTCCGGGCCTTCCACGATGGTCCGACAGATGGCGGGCCTGTTGCGCGCCGCCGGCAGCGCAGGCGCCTCCAGTTGCTCGCCGGTAACGAAGCGCCAATCCTCTACGAAGACCTGTTCGATCTGGGCAACCACCGGACCGGTGAACCGAAAGTGCACATCCACCACCCGCGCCGCGTTGCCGATATTGCCGGCCAGGTGTCGGTCCCCGATGTTCATACCTCCGGTGAACGCCGTGCTGCCATCGCTCACCAGTATTTTGCGGTGGTTGCGAAGATTGAAGTGCACGGCCGGAGGGATAAGCTTGGGAGGCAGGAACTTCGCGACTCTCACGCCGCGGCGTTTCAACGTGCCGCTGGCTCGTGGCCACCAGTACAGGTCTCCCACGCCGTCCAGCAGCACCCTCACCTCAACGCCGCGCTCGACCGCCGCTGCCAGGGCGTCCACGAAATCGCGTCCGCTGCGATTGCCCTCGAAGATGTAGCTCGACAGGTAGACGGAATGACGGGCGGCCGCGATGGCTTCCAGCATGGCCGGATAGGCCTGCTCGCCATTGTGCAGAATCTCGATCCGGTTTCCGCCCACCAACGGACGACGGGTTACGGCATAGGAGATGCGTGCATGGGCCGTGAACTCCGGCGGGACGTGCAGATCCAACAACGCCGGATCCTCCGCAACACCCTCGTTCTCGGAGGCCGACTCGGCGCGCACCCAGGGCCGAAGCTTGCGTGCCCGGGTATGAACCCTGTTGATGCCGAAAAGAAAGTAGAGCGTCGGACCCACGAAGGGGAACATGAAGCAGACCGACATCCATCCCAACGCTGCACTGGGTTCGCGCTTGTGCAACAGGGCGTGGCCGCCGCTCAACGCCGCCGTCAACAGGTGAGCGAGCACCAGAACCCAGTTCAACATCGTCACCGCCGGCCCCCGACCTGCGCGCTGCGCGCCGCGCCCCTGTCCCGCATAATACACCCGCCGGTCGCCGCCCTGCGTGGAGGCGACTGACAATGTGGATAAGCTCGTCAATGTCTCCTGGAATTTCGAGTGTGCGGCTTGTGTGCCTTTTGTTTTCGGCCTGGCCGGCATGCCGGCCGCCGATGCACCACGCAGGCTACCGCCCCCGTCCGTCCCCATGGTCGTGCCTGAACCCGGACCCACGTCGGACCGCCGTGCCAGCCCTGCCCCGGGACGACACCGGAACACTCCTGCCGGAGGCGCTTCAGGCCAGGGCCTTGGAGACGATCTCGTAGACGTCCTTGGACAGCTGCGCTGTCCCCAGGATGCGTTCCAGTTGCGCGCGAATCAGGCTCTGGCGATTGCCGTCCAAGCGCCGCCAGGGTCCGAACGCACCGGCCAGCCGGGCTGCGATCTGGGGATTGAGCGGGTCCAACTGCAGTATCCGGTCGCCGAGAAAGCGGTAGCCTTCCCCGTCCGGATCATGAAAGCGCGCGGGGTTGCGCTGGCAGAAAGCGCCGATCAGGGCGCGTACCCGATTCGGATTCCGAATGCTGAACGCCGGATGCTCGGTCAGACCTCTGACCACTGCGAGCGTGTCGGGCAGCCGCGAGGTGGCCTGCAGCGCCAGCCATTTGTCGATCACCAGCGGTTCATTGCGCCACCGATCATAGAACTCGCCCAGGGCCTGCTCGCGCTCCGGCGCCGGGTCGTTGGCAAGACACGACAGAGCCGCCATGGTATCGGTCATGTTGTCGCTGGTGCGGAACTGCTCCATGCATCGCTGCCGGATCTGCGGATCCTCCAGCTCCATCAGGTAACTCAGACACACGTTCCGCAGGCTGCGTCTGGCCACCGCGACGGAGTCCAGAACATAGGGACCGGCCGCCGCCAATTCGTCATAGCGCGCCGACAGGTCCGGCCCCAGGGACCTGGCCAGCGCCAGGCGCACGAAACGTCGTGCGTCGTGGATGGCCCCGGGATCCATGACTTCCATGCACTGCGCCAGATAGATCTCCGAAGGCAGGGTGAAGGCCTGGGCGACGAAGGCCCCGTCGAGGCCGGTGTCGTGCAACACGGCCCCGAAGGCATCACAGAACCCGGCATCCAGCGTCGGCTCATCGCCCTTCTGCAGTTCGCGGACCAGTCCCAGGATATGTTTCACCGCCAATTGCTGCCCGGCCTCCCAGCGGTTGAACGGGTCGCTGTCGTTGGCCATCAGGAAGCCGCGCTCGTCGTCGCTGAGCTCCATCTCCAACTTGACCGGCGCCGAGAAACCGCGCAACAGAGAAGGCACCGGTTCGGCATCGATGTCCTGGAACACGAACGTCTGCCGGCCCTCGCGCAGTTCCAGCACCCGGGTACCGCTGAGGGCCTGCGACTCGCCCGCCAGGCGCAGAGGGAGATCGGCGCCGTTCGGGGCGACCAGCCCCATGGCCAGAGGAATATGCATGGGCTGCTTGTCGCTCTGCCCGGGCGTTGGCGGGCATTGCTGGGTCACGGTCAGGGCATAGGTCCTGTGCTCGGCGTCGAACTCCCGGCTGACCTGCAACACCGGCGTCCCGGCCTGGCTGTACCACAGACGAAACTGATCGAGCTTCACCCCGTTCGCGTCTTCCAGCGCGCTGACGAAATCGTCGGTGGTTACCGCCTGCCCGTCATGGCGCTCGAAATACAGGTCGGTGCCCCTGCGAAACCTTTCGCTGCCCAGCAGGCGATGGAGCATGCGGACCACCTCCGCACCCTTGATGTACACAGTGGGCGTATAGAAATTGCTGATCTCGACGTAGGACTCCGGACGTACCGGATGGGCCATGGGCCCGGCGTCCTCGCGGAACTGCGCATTGCGCAACATGTTCACATCCTGAATACGCTTGACGTCTCTGGACCACATGTCGGCACTGAACTGCTGATCCCGGAAGACAGTAAAACCCTCCTTGAGGCTGAGCTGAAACCAGTCCCTGCAGGTCACCCGGTTGCCGGACCAGTTGTGGAAATACTCGTGACCCACGATGCCTTCAATGGACTGGAAGTCGGCATCCGTGGCGCTTTCCGCCTTGGCCAGCACACAGCTGGAGTTGAAGACGTTGAGTCCCTTGTTCTCCATGGCGCCCATGTTGAAGTCGTCGACCGCAACGATCATGAACAGGTCCAGGTCATATTCGCGGCCGAATGTCTCTTCGTCCCACTCCATGGCCCTCTTGAGCGCATTCATGGCGTGATCGCATTGATCGATGTTGTGGTGCTGCACGTACATGTGCAAATCCACTTTGCGACCGGACATGGTCACGAAGTGATCCTCTATGCGGGCCAGATCCCCCGCCACCAGGGCGAACAGGTACGAAGGTTTGGGGAAAGGGTCCTGCCAGACCGCGAAATGCCGCCCGCCTTCCAGCTCCCCGCTTTCAATCAGGTTGCCGTTGGACAGCAGCACGGGATAACGCGCCCTGTCCGCCACGATGGTGGTCGTGTAGCGGGCCATGACATCGGGCCGGTCGGGAAAGTAGGTAATTCTCCGGAATCCCTCCGCCTCGCACTGGGTGCAGAAGTTGCCACTGGACAGGTACAGACCTTCCAGCGCTGTGTTGGCCCCCGGGTTGATTTCGGTTTCCACTTCCAGTGTGAAAGCGCCCGGGACCTGATGAATGACCAGCCTCTCGGCATCGAGCTCGTAATCGGCGGCATCGAGGAGGTGTCCGTCAAGTGCCACCGACAGCAGCTGCAGGTGTTCGCCGTTGAGCACCAGCGGAACGTCCCCGGCCTCTTCCCCCCTTTTGGCCACCACCGTCATCCGGGATACGACACGGGTCTTTTCCTCGTCCAGTTCGAATCGAAGATGGACGGTTTCCACCCCGTAGTCCGGCGGACGGTAGTCCCTGCGATAGACGACGCCGGGTGCGGTGGGATTGGGTTTGGGGTTGACGTTGGCTGACATGGCTTTCGCTCACGATCCCTATTCATGCGTGGTGTGTTACCAGTCATGGTAACAGCACCGACAAGGGGCTGCCGAACGGCCCGGGGGTGCCGGACGCTATCGCGATGGGCCGCTCCATCCTCCGGCGCATCAGTGTCATACCCGGCCTGATGAAGGGAACTGATTACTCTACGGTTCTGTTTCCCGATAACGCTCACCCACAGCGAACGTACGGCTATCGCGGGGCGGCGCCGGCTGGTAAAGTGCACGGCCATGAATGTCCCAGGCGTCACTCTACAGGTCGACACACCCGAGGCTCTGGCCGAGCTTTGCCGACGCCTGGACGGCTGCGACTGGCTGGCCCTGGATACCGAGTTCCACCGCGAAAAGACCTACTACCCTCAGTTCTGCCTCCTGCAGCTGGCGACGCCGGAACTGGTGGCCTGGGTGGATCCGCTCACCGTGCCGGACCTGGGTCCGCTCCTCGAGCTGCTCAACGGTGAGCAGATCGTCAAGGTATTCCATGCCGCCCGTCAGGACCTGGAGATCTTCTATCACCTGACCGGTCGCGTCCCCGCTCCCGTGTTCGACACCCAGGTGGCGGCGCCGCTGCTGGGTCATCCCGACCAGGCCGGCTATGGGGCGCTGGTCAGCGCGGTCCTCGGAGTGAATCTCAGCAAGGGACACGCCCGCGCTGACTGGACACGACGTCCGTTGCCCGCCAAACAGCTCGAGTATGCGTTGGACGATGTCCGGTATCTGGCCCGGCTGTACCCGCAGTTGCGTGACGAGCTGCAGCAGCGCGGCCGTCTGCAATGGCTGGCGGAGGATTTCGCGGCACTGGTCGATCCGGCCCAGTATGAAAACCCGCCCGCCTCGGCCTGGCGCCGCATACGGGGCACGGATCGCCTGCGCGCTGCGCAACT
>DATFML010000305.1:0-7837 GCA_035266965.1 Gammaproteobacteria bacterium | reverse complement strand
AGGCACCAACGAAGGGGAGTTCGCAAGCAATAAATGGGCGTTCTGAGCGCCTTTGCAACACCGTGAGCATCGGTTCAACGGCGTGCGCAGAGTTTCCCTAAGGCCGAAGCCCTGGGCATCCTTCAGGCCTCCATTATCGTTGCTCAAGCCATTGGAGCCAGCCCCACGAGCGGCTAACATTGAGCGCCGAGGGAAACCATGCGCGTCGCCCTGTTCGTCACCTGTCTCGTCGACCTGTACCGCCCACGGGTGGGATTCGCCGCCGTGCGTCTGCTGGAACAGGCGGGCTGCCAGGTGGAGGTACCCATACAGACCTGTTGCGGCCAGCCTGCCTACAACAACGGCGACCTGGACAACGCCCGCGCCATCGCGCGTCAGGTCATCGAGGCATTCAGGGACTACCCCTACGTGGTGGTACCATCGGGCTCCTGTGCCGGCATGCTCAAGTACCACTACCCGACCCTGTTGGCCGATGACCCCGAGTGGCGCGAGCGGGCCGATGACCTTGCCGCACGCACCCACGAGCTGCTGAGCTTTCTGCACGACACCCTGGCTGTCTGCGACTTCGGTGCCGCGTGTACCGCCACCGCCACCTACCACGATTCCTGCTCCTCATTGCGCGAGCTGGGCGTGCAGACACAGCCGCGCCGACTGCTCGCCCGGGTCGCCGGCCTGCAGCTCGAGGAACTCGCCGACACCCAGGTCTGCTGCGGTTTCGGGGGCACGTTCTGCGTCAAGTATCCGGAGCTGTCCACGCGCATGGTGGACGACAAGGCGCGCGCCGTCATCGCCACCGGCGCGCAGCTGCTGCTGGCCGCGGACCTGGGCTGTCTGTTGAATATCGCCGGACGGCTGGGGCGACTGGACAGTCCTGTACGGGTCTACCATATCGCCGAAGTGCTGGCCGGCATGGCCGACGATCCGGGCATCGGAGGCCGCGAGCCATGAAGTCCACCGCCCACGCCTTCCAGCACAACGTCCATGTGGCCCTGCACGACGAGCGTCTGCAAAGGGCCCTGGAGCGGGTCAGCGGCGGCTTCATCGACAAACGCCAAGCGGCAGTGGACGCCCTGCCCGAATTCGAATCCCTGCGCCGGGCGGCCCGTGAGATCAAGGACCACACCCTGGCTCATCTGGACGATTATCTGGAACGGTTCGAAGCCCGGGTGGCAGCCAGCGGTGGACAGGTGCACTGGGCCGCCTCGGCGGGCGAGGCGCAGCGCATCGTCATCGAGCTGTGCCGCGCGGCCGATGCACGCCGGGTCACCAAGGGCAAGACCATGGTGGGCGAGGAAATCGCCATCAACGAGGCCCTGGCGGAAGCCGGCTTCGAACCGGTGGAAACGGATCTCGGCGAATACATCATTCAACTGGCCGAAGAGCCCCCCAGCCACATCATCGCGCCGGCCATCCACAAGACCCGCGCCGATGTCGCGGCGCTGTTTCGCCGCCACCATCACCATGAGCAGGAGCTGGCGTCGGCCAGGGCCATCGTGGACGAAGCGCGCCGGGTCATGCGCCAGCGATTTCTGAGTGCCGACGTGGGCATCACCGGCGCCAACTTTCTGATCGCCGACACCGGCTCGGTGGTGCTGGTCACCAACGAAGGCAACGGCGATCTGACCGCCGCCGTGCCCGGCACCCACATCGTGCTGGCCGGCATCGAGAAGGTGGTGCCCACCCTGGAGGACGCCAGCGTGCTGCTGCGTCTGCTGGCACGCAGCGCCACCGGGCAGGCGTTCACCTCCTATACCACCGTGTTCACCGGTCCCCGCCAGGCCCACGACCGGGACGGGCCGAGCGCCTTTCACGTGGTGCTGGTGGACAACGGCCGCAGCGCCATGCTGGGCAGCGAGTATCGGGACATGCTGCGCTGCATTCGCTGCGGTGCCTGCCTGAACCACTGTCCGGTGTACGGCGCCGTGGGCGGCCACGCCTATGGCTGGGTGTATCCGGGGCCGATGGGGTCGGTGCTGTCGCCGCTGATACTGGGACTGAAGGAAGCCGGCGATCTGCCCAACGCCTCCACCCTGTGCGGGCGCTGCGAAGCGGTCTGTCCGGTGTCGATTCCTCTGCCCCGCCTGCTGCGCGGCCTGCGCGTGCGCCAGCATGCCGAGGGCCTCGCCCCCCGAAGGAGCCGGTGGTCGTTGGCCCTGTGGGCGGCCCTGGCCCGTCGCCCACGTCTGTATGGAGCGCTGATGGGCCTCGGCGTGCGCATGCTCGCGGGCCTGGCCGGCCGCCGGGGACGTCTGCGCCGCCTGCCCGGCGCGGCGGCGTGGACCGACAGCCGGGACCTGCCCGCACCGGCCGGGGAAACGTTCCAGGCCGCCTGGCGGAGGCGACAGGATCATGGCTGACGACCGCGCCACCGTTCTCGGCGCCGTACGCCGTGCCCTGAACCGGGAAGCAGGGTCGGACGACCGGCGTCGAAAGAGCGCCGCCGAACAGCACCTGCAGGCGCGGGCCGTCGGGCCACAGCCGCTGCCCGGCGAAAACTTGATCGGCGCCTTCACCGAGCACCTGGAAGCGGCGGCCGCCACCTGGGCGCGGGCGACCGCACCCGCGGAAGCGGTGCACGCGGTGCAGGAGTACGCCCGCCAGGCCGGTCAGGACACGATGATTGCCGCCGACCACCCGGATCTGCGCCACCTGCCCTGGCCCGCTGATCTGCAACCGCACTTCGGTGCACCCGCCGACAGCGGCGCCTGCGGCCTCACCCTGGCGGAGCTGGGCATCGCGGAGACCGGCAGCCTGGTCCTTTGTGCCGCACCGGTCACACCTACGCTGTACAATTTTCTGCCCGACATTCTGATCTGTCTGCTGTCCACCGATGCCATCGTCGCCCACCTGGAAGACGCCTGGCGGTGGCTGCAAAGCCACCGCTCCCCCCTGCCCCGTGCCGTCAATCTGGTGACCGGGCCGTCGCGCACGGCGGATGTGGAACAGCGCCTGCAACTCGGGGCCCATGGGCCCCGCCAACTGCACGCCATCCTGGTCGACGACGGACTCCGCTCCCCCTCGTAGCCGCTCCGTATATTCGCTGATTCTGATATAGCCCCGGGATGCAAAATCGGGCTTGCCAACCTCCGTCAAGGGACCCATAGTACCAGTTAGCTTTGTGTTAGCTGCGCGGAACCGCTCCGCGTCAGCCGGGGGAAATCAGAGTCGTGTTCCGACCGGCAAGACCAATGCCAACGCAACAACATGGGAACCCCGCGCTCCGCCGTCCCGGCCGGTTCGGCGCCTGTATGTCAGCGCCCGGAACACCTGTCTTCCGCGCAAAGCGACGCCCGCCCCCCAACCCCACGAACCCTGGCTGCAGCCAGTTTCCGGAAAACGGCCCCCACAAGCCGCATCCGGAAATGCCGCCCGTGCGCATTGTCGACGCGCCGATGACCAGAAAGGAGGAAGACCCATGTGCAGCATGTCCAAGAACGAACAGCAACCGGCCGCCGGTTCCCGCCGGAAATTCCTCAAGACGTCGGCGGGCCTGGGAGCCGCCGCCATACTCGGCGCACCCTACATCCGTAACGCCGAAGCCGCCAAGGGACAGGTCTGGAAAGTGCAGTCGGTCTGGGACGCCGGCACCACCGGCTACCGCCTGTTCGAGGAATGGAGCAACGGCTTCAGGGAAAAGTCGGGCGGCGAGCTCACCCTGAAACCGTTTCCGGCCAAGGCGGTGGCGGCCGACAACAACGCACTTTTCGACGCGGTGCGCACCGGCGTGCTGCAGGCGATGAATCCCTTCACGCTGTACTGGTCCGGCAAGATACCGGCCTCGGTGTTTCTGTCCTCCTATCCGGCGGGTCCGGACCAGCCGGGCCACTGGGACACCATGTTCTACGGCATGGGCCTGCTGGACATCACGCGGGACATCTACTCCAAGTACGGCCTGTTCTACGTCGGCCCCATCCAGCACGACGCCAACATCATTCACTCCAAGCAGCCGGTGAACAGCCTCGAACAGCTCAAGGGCATGAAGATCCGCCTGCCGGGGGGCATGGTGGCCCAGGTGTTCGAGCAGTTCGGGGTCAGCACCACCAGCATGCCGGGTTCCGACATCTATCCGGCCCTGGAGAAGGGCACCATCGACGCGGCCGACTACGTAGGCCCGGCCATCAACTGGGACCTGGGCTTCGCCGAGGTGACCAAGTACATCATCTGCATGGGCCCCCCCGGGCAGACCTCCCTGTACCAGCCGGTGGACCTGATGGACCTGACGGTCAACATGGGCGCGTGGAAACGCCTGTCGCCCAAGATGAAGACCTTCGTCGAGGAACAGGTGCAGACCTACTCCCTGCACCACTTCGTGACCATCCAGGATGCCGACCTCAAGGCGATGGAGAAATTCCTCAAGGCAGGCACCACCGTGTCGCGCCTGTCGGCCGACGACGTGCGGCGCTTCCGCAAGGCCGCCATCCCCGTGTGGTTCGAATGGGCCAAGAAGGACGCCAACGCCAAGCGGGTGTTCAAGCTGCAACTGGACTACATGCTCAACCCGTACATGGGCTACGTCACCCCTGACGCCGTCAAGGGACTCAGTCTGTAGCCACGCAGGGGGCGGCGGGCGTCACGGGACGCCCGCCGCCGTTGTTGCCACTGCACGGGGGAAATCATGTCGGAATCCACCAATTTCGTGTTGCCGCACTGGCTGTACTGGGGCTGGCTGGCCATCATGCCGCTGATTCTCATGTGGCTGACCCGCAGGAGCCCGCGCACCGTCACACCGGACGAAGAGACCGCCCTGCAGGTCATGGCCGAGGAGGACCCGGCCCTGCACGCCACCGGCAACCGCCTCACCCGGGCCGTGGACTGGCTCAGCGAACAGTCCGGTGTCTTCGTGGCCCTGTGGACGGTCAATGCCGTGTGCGCCTACTTCTACGAAGTGGTCTCCCGCTATATTTTCGACGCGCCCACCATCTGGGTGCACCAGGCCGGTTACCTGATGTTCGGCATGCAGTACCTGCTGGCCGGCGCCTTCGCCCTGCTGCACGGCGATCACGTGCGGGTGGACGTGGTGTACATCAAGCTCCCCAAGCGCGGGCAGGTGGGCGTGGACATCTTCACCTCCGTGTTCTTCTTCATCTTCTGCATCGCCCTGGCCGGTACCTCGTGGCGATTCTTCACCGACTCCCTGAACATGCTGGAAGTGACCGACGAGACCTGGCGCATTCAGTTCTATCCGGTCAAAGCCATGATGGTGCTGGGAGCGGTCCTCCTGCTGCTTGCGGGTCTGTCCAAGCTCATCAAGGACATTCAACTGTTCCGCCGCATGGGGGAGGAAGAGTCCGTATGAACATGGTGGCATTGCCGGCTCAAGCCAGCCGTCGTCTGTGGGGACGGATCTGGACCTATGTCATGGTCCTGGCGACCCTCGGCGTGGCTTTCGTGGTGTGCGTGGAGCTGATCAACGTCCTGTTCTACGACCCGTACGGCGACAAGCATTTCCTGTTTACCCTGGGCGGCAGCCTGGCCACCGTGGACATCGCCACGCTCACCTTCCTGATGTTCGGCTCCCTGGCGGTACTGCTGATGATGGGCCTGCCCATGGCGTTCGTGGTGGGCGGCCTCGGGGTGGTGTTCATCTACCTGGTGGGCGGCCAGACCATGGTCAACATCATCCCCACCCGGGTCTTTCCGCTGATGGCCAACCCGGACCTGGCCGCCATCCCGCTGTTCATCTTCATGGCGTCCATGCTGGAGCGGGCCGGGTTGATCGAGGAAATGTTCGACGTGGTGTACAAGTGGATGGGCGGACTGCGGGGCGGGCTGGCCGCCGCCACCATCCTGGCCTCCACCATCCTGGCGGCCATGGTGGGCGTGATCGGCGCCGCGGTGGTCACCATGGGCATCATCGCCCTGCCCGCCATGCTGGGACGCAAGTACGACCAGAAGATCGCACTGGGATCCATCATGGCGGGCGGCACCCTGGGCATCCTGATTCCGCCCTCCATCCTGGCCATTCTCTACGCCGTGGTGGCTCAGCAATCGGTTGGCAAGCTGTATCTGGGCTCGGTGCTGCCGGGTCTGCTGCTGTCGGGGATGTACATCGCCTACGTGCTGTTGCGCACCTGGCTCAACCCGTCCATGGGGCCGGCTCTGCCCAGGGAGGAACGGGTTTCCCCGGTCCAGAAGCTGCGTCTGCTGGCCAATCTCATCGCGCCGATCTTTCTGGTGTTTCTGGTGCTGGGGCTGCTGTTCGGCGGCATCGCCACGCCGGTGGAGGCGGCCGGCATCGGTTCGTTCGGCGCCGTCATCGTCGCCATGATGCACAGGCGATTCAGCCTCGAAACCCTGCGCGAGGCGTCCATCACCACGGCCCGGGCGTCGGCCATGGTGCTGTGGATCATTTTCGGCGCCTCGATCTTCGTCGGGTTCTTCATCCTCGAGGGCGGTCAGACGTTCATCACCGACAGCATCCTGGGGACCGGACTGCATCCCTACGGCATTCTGCTGCTGATGATGGTCATGCTGGTGTTTCTGGGCATGTTCCTGGACTGGGTCGGTATTCTGCTGCTGACCGTGCCGATCTTCGTACCCATCATCAAGTCCATGACGTTCGGCGGCGTCATGGGGCTGCCGCCGGTACCGGGCAGCGAGGTGGTGCTGTGGTTCGGGGTGCTGTATCTGGTGAACATGCAGATGTCGTTCCTCAGTCCGCCGTTCGGCTATGCGTTGTTCTACCTGCGCGGCGTCTGCCCCCCGGAAGTCAGCATGGCGACTATCTTTAAGTCATCGCTGGTCTTTCTGGCATTGCAGATTGTCGGACTGACCCTGTGCATTCTGTTTCCGGCCATCATCGTCTGGCTGCCCAGAGTGGTCTACGGGTCGTAGCAACGGCGCTGTGCCGTGACCGCCCGGCCCGGGGAGGTAGTGGCAATGAGCGCAAACCGTGGGTATGAGCTGCGGCCGCCCGCCCATGCGGCACCCGACTACGCGACGGTGCTCACCGAGCCGGCCCTGGAATTCATCGCCGGACTGACCCGCGCGCACCGTCCCCGGGTGAAGGAATGCCTGGCCGCGCGTCAGCAGCTTCAGGCCCGCCTGGATCAGGGTCAGCAGCTCGATTTCCTCCACGAGACCGCCGCCATCCGCGACGGCGAGTGGACGGTCGCTCCCCTGCCGCCGGACCTGCTGGACCGGCGCGTGGAGATAACCGGTCCCACTGACCGCAAGATGGTCATCAACGCCCTGAACGCCGGCGCCAGCTGCTACATGGCCGACTTCGAGGATTCCAACACGCCCACCTGGGACAACCTGGTGCATGGACAGATCAACCTGCGCGAAGCGGTTGCCGGCACCATTTCCCACCACGATCCGGCCACGGGAAAGCATTACGCGCTCAACGACCGCACGGCGGTGCTGATGGTCCGGCCCCGCGGGTGGCACCTGTTGGAAAGCCATATGGTGGTGGACGGCGAGCCGGTGCCCGCGGCGCTGTTCGACTTTGGCGTATTCTTCTTCCACAACGCCCGCCCGCTGCTTGCCGGCGGCAGCGGACCGTACTTCTATCTCCCCAAACTGGAAAGCCATCATGAGGCGCGGCTCTGGAACGACGTCTTCAAGGACGCCCAGGATGCCCTGCGCCTGCCCCAGGGAAGCATCCGGGCCACCGTGCTGCTCGAAACCCTGCCCGCCGCCTTTCAGATGCATGAGATCCTGTATGAGCTCAGGGACCACTCGGCGGGACTGAACTGCGGCCGCTGGGACTACATATTCAGCTACATCAAGCGATTCCGGCAGCGCCCCGAGTGCGTGCTTCCCGACCGCCAGCAGGTGACCATGACCCAGCCCTTCATGCGGGCCTATACACAGCTGGTCATACAGACCTGTCACC
>DATFML010000304.1:0-6386 GCA_035266965.1 Gammaproteobacteria bacterium | reverse complement strand
CTCGATGCGCTCACCGGCATGCACGTCGCCGGTCACCGTGCCGTTGAGGATCACATGGGGAACCCGGACCTCACCCTCGATACGGCCCTGCTCGCTGAGCACGAGCACCGACGAGGAGTCCTGTTCGGCGATGACATTGCCTTTGATGACCCCGTTGACATGCAGGCCGCCCTTGAATCGAACGTCGCCTTCCACCTCGGTATGCTGACCGATCAGAGTATCGATATCAGCAACTTTCGCCTTCTTGGACTTTCCCAGCATTGCAGATCCTCCCCGGCCGTTGCCTACAGCTTGCTCAGGTCGGCCAACTGAATGTCCGCTCCAAAGCGGACTTGTGCCTGCCCGATGGAACCACCTTGACCTCCACGGACTGCGGAATGAAACCCTTCGGCAACCGGACCTGCCCTTCAAGATTCTGGAAATACCTGAAGCGGAACGCCAGTTCCCTGGTCTTGGGAGCGGTGATCTCGGTCAGCCCCAGTCGCCGCGGCTTGCCCTTTTCGATACCCAGCACGCTCATGCGGACAACACCATGCACCCAATGCTCGTTCTGGCGCACCTGGGTCAACACCAGACGAAACTGAAAGTGGTTGGGCTGGGCGCCGTCATGCACGTTGAACGCCTGGATGTGCAGCCCCGTCTTGGCTTCTCCCGGCGTCACGATGCCCCGGTAGAAGGCAAGCTCTTCGCGTTGCTTGAACACCTGGTCCTGCAGGGTGTTGAGCTGCTTCTTCACATCCGCGTAGGCGCGCCGGTCCACCTGACCCGAACGCTGTACCAACGCCAGTTTAGCCTGCAGGCCGTCATTGCGCTTTTTCAGGACCTTGACCTGACCGGCGAGTCGACCCTGTTGGCGCTGCAGATGCCCCAGTTCCTGTCCTGCCGCCACCTTGCCGGCCTCGTAGAGCCGCCAGCCCGCCACACCCAGCCCCACCAGCAACACCACCGCCAGCCAGCGCACGCGCGACGGGCGGTAGACCAGCACCCGGGTGTGGCCGGATTCGGCCAGACCGGTATGATTCTGACGCCCATGGCTCCATGGGTCCGGGAAACGGATCACAAACTGGGCACTCCCTGGGGCCTTGCGCCCCGCTGCAGTCAGGGCAGCAGCGCAACCTGATCCAGGCCCGCCGTCTCCTCCAGACCAAACATGACGTTCATGTTCTGTATCGCCTGTCCGGCGGCTCCCTTGACCAGATTGTCGATCACGGCCAGCACCACCACGGTGCCCTCCCCCTGGGGCCGGTGCACGGCAATGCGGCAGTGGTTGGCACCGCGCACGCTGCGCGTCTCGGGCTGGGCGCCGGGCGGCATGACATCCACGAACGGCTCCGATGCGAAACGCTGTTCGAATACCGTTTGCAGATCCACCGAACCATCGGAGAGGCGGGCGTACAACGTCGCATGGATACCCCGCACCATGGGCACCAGATGGGGTATGAAAGTCAGGCCGACCGTTCCCCTGGTGGCCACTTCCAACTGCTGGCGTATCTCGGGAAGATGGCGGTGGCCCGCCACGCCATAGGCCTTGAAGCTGCCGTCCACCTCGCAGAACAGACTGGCGACCTTGGCGCCGCGACCGGCGCCGCTGGCGCCGGACTTGGCGTCGGCAATCAGGCTGCCTGCGTCCACCAGCCCGCCTTCCACGAGGGGCAGAAATCCCAACGTCACCGCGGTGGGATAGCAGCCGGGATTGGCCACCAGGCGGGCTTCGCGGACAGCGTCCCGGTTCATCTCCGGAAGCCCGTAGACGGCTTCGGCGAGCAGTTCGGGACAGGCATGGGGCATGCCGTACCATTGTTCCCAGAGCGCGGGATTGCGCAGCCTGAAATCCGCCGCCAGATCGATCACCCGTACCCCGGCTTCCAGCAGTTGGGGTACCAGCCCCATGGCGGTGCCGTTGGGAGTGGCGAAGAACACCAGGTCACACTCGGCGAGGGACGCCGCATCAGGCTCGGTGAATACCAGATCCACCCGGCCGCGCAGGTTGGGAAACAGGTCCGCCACCGGGGTGCCCGCTTCGGAACGGGACGTGATCACCCGCGCCCGGGCGGCCGGATGGCCCGCCAGCAGGCGCAGCAACTCGACACCTGTATAACCCGTTCCACCCACCACACCCACGTTGATCATGGTACGAAACTACCCTAGTAGCCACTCGTCGGACATGTCATGATAAGAGCTGACGAACCCAGGTGAAAGAGCGGTGGATTGGCAGTGGGACGAGGTACGAAAGAAAAAAAGCGGCCGAAGCCGCTCATGGAGATTGCAGGTTATTAATGTAGTTCGTTGTTGTTCTCTCCCGACCGAGATTTATTCCTCCCGCGCCGCGCCCCCAAAATCGATTTGGGGATGTATACACTCACCTGCTGGGTAACGTCAAGCTTTTGATTAAGATTAATTTTTTCTAATCTTCTAAATTTGTGGCCCGCCGGGGCTGCGCAGCCACCGCCGCCCTCGCGGGCACATGCCGGAAGGTCGACGGGCCCGCACGCTGCAATCCGGCCTGGGGTAAGGGGTTTCGGATGTTTCACCGACTGCTGAAGTCAGGCCGGAGGTTGCTCTCGGCCGACGCCTGGAAGACACGCCTCGTGTTCTGGGCGGGCGCGATCATGCTCGGCTTCATCTCCACCGGTTTCGCTCTGATCACCAATCAGGCCAATGGTCTGTTCCACCTCCTGGCGGGACGCTGGTCGTTCGCACCTCTCATCCTCTGCCCCCTGGGTCTGGGTCTGGTGGGATGGCTCACCAAACGCTACGCCCAGGGCGCGCAAGGCAGCGGCATCCCCCAGTGCATTGCCGCCCTGCACATGCGCGAGCATGTGAGCCGCAGACGCGTGCTGTCCCTGCGTATTGCCGTCAGTAAGATCGGTCTGACCCTGCTCGGGGTGCTGGGCGGAGCGTCCATCGGCCGCGAGGGCCCCACTGTGCACGTGGGCTCGGCAGTGATGTTCTCCCTCGGGCGCTGGGCCAAGTTTCCCTACCATTACATGGACCACGGCCTGATCCTGGCCGGTGGCGCCGCGGGTATCGGCGCGGCTTTCAATACACCGTTGGCGGGCATACTGTTCGCCATCGAGGAAATGAGCCGATCCTTCGAGGAACGCACCAGCGGCACCCTGCTGACCGCAGTCATCCTGGCGGGTCTGACCTCGGTGGCCATCCAGGGCAACTACACCTATTTCGGCACCACCACCGCCAGTTTGGAACCGGCACAGGCGTGGTTGCCCATCCTGGTGTGCGGCGTCGTCGGCGGCATGCTCGGCGGGCTTTTCAGTACGGTGCTGCTGTGGGGTACACGCCGTCTGGCGCCGCTGGCCAGCAACAAACCGGTGTTGCTGGCCCTGCTGTGCGGAACCGGCATCGCCGTCATCGGGCTGGCCTCCGGCGGGCTGACCTTCGGGACCGGCTACGAGGAGGCCAAGCAGGTGGTCACCCAGAGCGGTGCCATGCCTGCCTCCTTCCCCTACTTCAAGATGCTGGCCACGCTGGTGTCCTATCTCAGCGGCATCCCCGGGGGGCTGTTCGCCCCGACCCTGGCCAGCGGGGCGGGCCTGGGGCAGAACCTGTCTCACCTGCTGCCGGGACTGCCGGCCGGTGCGATCATCATCCTGGGCATGGTCGCCTATTTCACCGGGGTGGTGCAGACCCCCATCACATCCTTCGTCATCGTGATGGAAATGACCGACAATTCCGGGCTGCTGCTGCCGCTGATGGCAACCTCCTTCGTCGCCTACGGCACCTCCCGACTGATCTGCCCCGAGCCCATCTACCAGGCCCTGGCCCAGGCTTTCCTGCCCAGGCGTACGGCACCCCCGGCCGCCGCGGACAACGCGTCCGGCAGCGAAGCCGGCGGCGCAGGCGAGCCCACCGCCGCCGGCCGGGAATCGGCGCCCCGCAAGGCATCGGGAGAGTCGTCGAAACCGTGAGTCGCCCACTCTTCCGGCGGACCCGGTCACCGGGTAACATGGCACGGACGGGCATCGGCCCCGATTGAACCAGCAGGTGTGCGGGAGAGGTCCCGGCCATGCATGCAGTGGACACCATAGCCCTGACCATGGGCGTCGCCTGGGCCAGCGGCATCAACCTGTACGCTGCCGTCTTCGTGCTGGGCTATCTGGGGGCGACCGGCAACATCGTGCTGCCGCCGGACCTGCAGGTGCTGACCGACCCATTGGTCCTGTTCGCCGCCGGCTTCATGTACTGTGTGGAGTTTTTCGCGGACAAGACGCCGGGCGTGGACACCGCCTGGGACTCACTGCACACGTTCATCCGCATCCCGGCGGCCGCCGTACTGGCGGCGGCCGCCGTGGGCGACGTCAGCCCGGCCGCCCAGTTGGCCGCGGGCCTGGTGGGCGGCACGCTGGCTGCCGGCACCCATGCCACCAAGGCAGGCTCGCGACTGCTGATCAACACCTCGCCGGAGCCCTTCACCAACTGGGCGGCTTCCATCGGCGAGGACCTGATGGTGATCGCGGGGCTTTGGACGGCGCTGCACCATCCCGTGCTGTTTCTGGTGTTGCTGGTGCTGTTCATCC
Source organism: Gammaproteobacteria bacterium (assembly GCA_035266965.1). GTDB lineage: Bacteria > Pseudomonadota > Gammaproteobacteria > DATFLG01 > DATFLG01 > DATFML01. The sequence continues at coordinate 1,851 of DATFML010000304.1, read as the reverse complement.
TGCTGATGATCTGGCTGCTGCCCAGGATATGGCGGGTATTGCGCCAGGCGGCCGGTTTTCTGGGACGCTGGCTGCGCGGCCGGAACCGCGGCGGGCCGCCGGCGGTCAACAGTGCGGCGCCGAAGACGCTGCCGCACAAACGAGACGACGAGACGACATCATGAAGCTCAAAGACGCACTGATCGTCCTGTTCGCTGTGGTGCTGGTTGGCGTGCTGGGCTACATATGGTTCACGCCCACCGGCCTGACGCGGGCACCGGACATCACGGTGACGACCATCCACGGCAAGCACATCGACCTGGCAAAGCTCCGGGGCCGCCCGGTGCTGATCACGTTCTGGGCCACCACCTGTCCCGGCTGCGTGGCGGAGATGCCCCACCTGATCAAGCTGTACAAGGACCTCGCCCCCAAAGGCCTGGAGGTGATCGGAGTGGCCATGAACTACGACCCGCCGAACCAGGTCATGGCCATGGCCAAGGAGCGCAACATACCCTACCCGGTGGCGGTGGATACCCAGGGTAAGGTGGCCAAGGCCTTCGGCGACATACAGCTGACCCCCACCTCCTTTCTGATCGCGCCGGACGGGCGCATCGTCAAGCAGAAGATCGGGGAGATGAACATGGAGGCGGTGCGCAAGCAGATCCTGACCATGACTGCCTCCGGCGCCGCGAGCGGCGCCCATGTAGCGGGATGAGGGCACCCGCCGCCACATGCCGAAGGGAGGCTTGAGCCATGCTTTGGGTCAAGGCCTTCCATGTCATCTTCATGGTTACCTGGTTCGCGGGGTTGTTCTATCTCCCACGCCTGTTCGTCTACCATACCGAAGTCCGGGACACGGACACGGAGGGCAACGAACGATTCAAGGTGATGGAGCGCAAGCTCTACGCCATCATGACCATCGGCGCGGTCATGACCATATTCTTCGGCGTCTGGCTGCTGGTGGGCTACGCCTGGCAGGCCTACAAAGCGAGCCTGTGGCTGCACCTGAAACTGGCCCTGGTCGGGGTACTGATCGTTTATCATCTTTATTGTGGGAAGTTGGTGCGGGATTTCCGCGACGGCAACAACCGCCATGGACATGTGTGGTATCGCTGGTTCAACGAAATACCGGCACTGCTGCTGATCGCAATCGTCATCCTGGTGATCGTGAAGCCCTTTTGAGCGCCACCGCACCGACCACATGCCCACCTGCTGCGAGCAACACCAACAGGACTTTTGAGAGAGTGTTATGAGCCGGATTGTCTACTGCGTCGTACTCAAGCGGGAAGCCGAAGGCCTCGATGCCCCGCCTCACCCCGGCCCTCTGGGACAGAGGATCTACGAGAACGTGTCACGGGAAGGCTGGCAGAAATGGCTCGAGCGACTGACCATGATCATCAATGAAAACGGCCTCAGCACGGCTGACCCGGGCAGCGTGGAGGTCATTGAAAAGCACATGGTCGGATTTCTGTTCGACGAGGGCGAGTACGGCGGGATGCCACAGGGCTTTCGTCCGCCGGGCGGCAAGAAATAATACCGCCTCTCAACCCGCAGACAGATTGAACAGGGGCGCCACCACGACGTTGAGCCGCTCGTGGGCGGCCCGCAGAGCCTGTTCGGCGGCCTCCGGGGTGGGTGCCTGGGAGAACACGAAACCCAGATAACGGGAGCCCTCCGGCAAGGGCACCAGCTCATAACCTTCCCGCAGACTGATTTCCAGGTCCTGGATGTGGGGCACGCGGCGGGCCGCGAGCACCCCTTCCACCCGCCGCAGAATCCCCGCCCGGGGAATGGGGATCATCAGCACCCCGGCGCCCCCCGGAGGCGCTTCGGCCGCCAGAGGGCGGCCCATAGCCTGGGCCAGCACCAGTT
>DATFML010000303.1:0-2299 GCA_035266965.1 Gammaproteobacteria bacterium | reverse complement strand
CCGGAGCCGCGTGCCGCTCGTGCGGGGGCTGGAAGCCGACCCGGGCGTTGGGTCTCGAGAGGGCATCAACAGCTTCTCTGGAAACGGAAAATCCACCGCGGCTTGCCCGTACCCCTGGCGTGCACGCATGACTCCGAGCACCCCTCTGACCGGGCCGCTGACCCAATCACAGCGCGGGAGGAGACACCTATGGGCACCTCGGAAACCATTGCAGAAGGCAAGGAGCGGTACAAATCCGGCGTCATACCCTATAAGAAAATGGGGTATTGGGAACCCGATTATCAGACCAAGGACACCGACATCATCTGCCTGTTCCGCCTCGTCCCCCAGAAGGGTGTGGACCCGGAAGAGGCCGCGGCGGCCGTGGCAGGCGAGTCCTCCACCGCCACCTGGACGGTGGTGTGGACCGACCGTCTGACCGCCTGCGAGCTCTACCGGGCCAAGGCCTACCGGGTGGATCCGGTCCCGAACACCGGCGGTGACACCGAACAGCAGTACTTCGCCTATATCGCCTACGATCTGGACCTGTTCGAACCGGGCTCCATCGCCAACCTCACCGCCTCCATCATCGGCAACGTGTTCGGGTTCAAGGCCCTGAAGTCACTGCGTCTGGAGGACATGCGCATTCCCGTGGCCTACATGAAGACCTTCCAGGGACCGGCCACCGGCATCGTGGTGGAGCGCGAGCGTCTGGACAAGTTCGGCCGCCCGCTGCTGGGCGCCACCACCAAGCCCAAGCTGGGTCTGTCGGGACGCAACTACGGCCGGGTGGTGTACGAAGCGTTGAAGGGCGGACTGGACTTCGTCAAGGACGACGAGAACATCAACTCCCAGCCCTTCATGCACTGGCGGGACCGCTTTCTGTACTGCATGGAAGCGGTCAACCGCGCCTCGGCGTCCACCGGCGAGGTCAAGGGCCACTACATGAACGTCACCGCCGCGACCATGGAGGACATGTACGAACGCGCCGAGTTCGCCAAAGAGCTGGGCTCGGTGATCGTGATGATCGATCTCATCGTGGGCTACACCGCCATCCAGTCCATGTCCCGGTGGGCCCGCAAGAACGACATGGTCCTGCATCTGCACCGCGCCGGCCACGGCACCTACACCCGCCAGAAGACCCACGGCGTGTCCTTCCGGGTGATCGCCAAATGGATGCGCATGGCGGGCGTGGACCACATCCATGCCGGCACCGTGGTGGGCAAGCTGGAGGGCGACCCCAACATGATCGCCGGCATCTACGACACCCTGCGCGAGCCGGTCACAGGGCAGAATCTGCAGCACGGCGTGTTCTTCGACCAGGACTGGGCATCGCTCAACAAGGTGATGCCGGTGGCCTCCGGCGGCATTCACGCCGGCCAGATGCACCAGCTCCTGCATTACCTGGGCGAGGACGTGATACTGCAGTTCGGCGGCGGCACCATCGGCCATCCCATGGGCATCGCGGCCGGCGCCACCGCCAACCGGGTCGCCCTGGAGGCCATGGTGCAGGCCCGCAACGAGGGCGTGGACATCTGGAACGAAGGCCCCAGGGTCCTGAACAACGCCGCCAAGTGGTGCCAACCCCTGCAGGCCGCCCTCGATACCTGGAAGGACATCACCTTCAATTACGAGTCCACGGACACGCCGGATTTCGTGCCGGTGGAAACCCCGTCCGCGTAACCGGAGGAGGCATCGCCATGCGAATCACACAAGGACAGTTCTCGTTCCTGCCGGATCTGACCGACGAGCAGATCACCGCGCAGATCAAATATGCGCTGAAGAACGGCTGGGCGGTGAACGTGGAGTTCACCGACGACCCGCACCCGCGCAACACCTACTGGGAAATGTGGGGCATGCCCATGTTCGACCTGCGGGACCCGGCGGGCATCCTCTACGAGGTCAACGAGTGCCGCAAGGCCTATCCGGATCACTATGTACGGGTGACGGCGTTCGATTCCAGCCGCAGCTGGGAGACGCCGCGCATGTCGTTCATCGTCAACCGGCCCAAGGAGGAACCGGGCTTCGGCCTCATACGCCAGGAGCAGAACGGCCGTCATGTCAGCTACACCGTTCGTCCGTACGCCACGGAAAAGCCGGAGGGCGGGCGCTACCGGTAGGCGGGCTGTGGCGTTCCCGCGCCGCGACGCGGGAGCGCCGACGCTGTTCGTTCAATTGGTTTCGCTGCGCCGGCCGCCGGGCGCGGGCGCAGTCCGATCGAGGGCCCGTATCGGAGGCCGCTGCTGTCCGCGCCCGCGCTGCCCGCTGGCGGCATTGTTCGGCAAACCCGTAAAGCGGATCTGTAAACGGTGACTGTCAT
>DATFML010000302.1:0-13458 GCA_035266965.1 Gammaproteobacteria bacterium | reverse complement strand
GTGCTCGGCATCGTCGAGAACATGAGCACCCACATCTGCAGCAACTGCGGCCACGAAGAGCATATCTTCGGGGAAGGCGGCGGCGAGCGCATGGCCGAGCAGTTCGACGTGGACTTCCTCGGCGCCCTGCCCCTGGACATTCATATCCGCGAAGAGACCGACGCCGGCAAGCCTTCGGTGGTCGCCGATCCCGACAGCCGCATCGCCCAGATCTATCGGGAGATCGCCCGTCGCACCGCGGCCAAGCTGTCCCTGCAGGCGAAGAACTTCGCGGCCAAGTTCCCGAAGATCGTTATCCAGAACAACTAAGGCAGCATAGCGGGGCCTGCCGCAGACCCCGCCCTCAGGGGCGGGGTCCGGCGTCCCGGGCAGGCTAACGCCCCATGGCAATCAAATCCGACCGTTGGATCCGCCGCATGGCCGAGCAGTGCGGCATGATCGAGCCCTACGAGTCCGGGCAGGTGCGCGAGACCGACGCCGGTCGGGTGATTTCCTACGGCACCTCCAGCTACGGCTACGATATCCGCTGTTCCGACGAGTTCAAGATCTTCACCAATATCAATTCGGCCATCGTCGATCCCAAGAACTTCGATGCCAACAGCTTCGTGGACGTGAAGTCGGACGTCTGCATCATCCCTCCCAACTCCTTTGCCCTGGCCCGCACCGTGGAGTATTTGCGGATTCCCCGCGACGTGCTGACCATCTGTCTGGGCAAGTCCACCTATGCGCGCTGCGGCATCATCGTGAACGTCACGCCCCTGGAGCCGGAATGGGAAGGGCATGTGACCCTGGAGTTCTCCAACACCACGCCCCTGCCCGCCAAGATCTACGCCAACGAAGGGGTCGCCCAGGTGCTGTTCCTCGGCGCCGACGAAGTCTGCGAAACCTCCTACCTCGACCGCGGCGGCAAGTACCAGGGCCAGCGCGGCGTCACCCTTCCGAAAGCCTGATCGCCTACCCCCCTCGTTCCTGGCGCCGGGCAATTCAAAGGCAAAAGCGCCACGGAAGACACGGAAAGCACGGAAAAAAACAAATAGGGGGATCTTGGTTCCTAAGTAACGGCGCAGGAAGGCCGCCGAGTCCTGCGGTTCATCGGAAACCCCAAGTTATATCGAAAGCAGGGCTTCGGTTTGATGAGCCCAACCTACGATGCCGGTGGCCGGCGCCGCTGAACGTGCAGACGAATAACCCATTCCGTGTTTTTCGTGGCGTTTTCAGTTGGTTTGGGGAATCTCAGGCTGCACCCGCAGGCTCGGGCTGACGGATTGCAGGACACTGCGGTAGCGGGTGCCGTCGGGCCGGTCCCGGCGCTCGATCTTGACGGGGAGGTAGTGCAATGAAGGTGCGCACCACAGGTTGGTGACCTGTTTGTTGTCGCTTCGCCGGCGTTCGACTTTGACGGTGTCGAATTGTCCGGCGGGCGTGGTCAGGCGTGCGTGGCCGACGACCTTGAATCGGTAGACCTTCAGCTTGCCGCCGTCGGCGACGTGGAACCTGACGCTGCGGGCGCCGCCGCCGAGATCCATCATCAACGCCAGCTGCACCACCAGCTTGTCCAGGGTGTCGGAGGGAATGTGCATGTCCCAGGTGTGATCGCCTACCGCATTCTCCACCACGGCTTTCTGCCAGTCGAAGCGCAGATCCGCGTGACGTGGATGGTCGCTGCCGGTGAGGGCGTAGTGATATTCCAGGGGACGCAGGCTGTCGGCAGAGACCCGCCCGCGACTGCTCTCGCGCCGGCGGTCGTCCCGGAACCAGGAAACCAGCCGGGTCGGTCGGGTATAGGACCGATAGAGGTAGTGGTCGGGCGACGGATAGCTGAGGGTGATGGTTGCGCGGGCGACCCGGAAGCCGTTGCGGCTGAGCTGATAGTCGGCGGAGAACGCCGGCGGTTTTCCCGCTGCGGCCGTGGCGCCCAGCGCCACGAACAGGATCGCAAGCGCGGCGAGCAGGACCCGGGGCCGCCGGCTGGTCCTCATGTGCCGGTGGGCTCGGTGTCCGGCAGCCGGACCGGAGCATCCAGCAGCCTGCCGTCCAGACGGACGCGGTCGCCCTCCAGGTGCAGCCGACCTTCGGCGAACCAGCGCACCGCCGTCGGGTAAAGGCGATGCTCCTGTTCCAGCACCCGGGCCGCCAGCCGATCCGGGTCGTCGTCCGTGCGCACCGGCACCGCCGCCTGGACGATGACCGGTCCGCCATCCAGGTCTTCGGTCACGAAGTGCACGCTGGCACCGTGTTCGGCAACCCGTTCCGCCAGTGCCCGCTCATGGGTGCGCAGGCCGGGATAGGACGGCAGCAGGGAAGGGTGGATATTGACCATGCGACCGCGATAGTGGGCGACGAATGCCGGCGTCAGTATGCGCATGAAGCCGGCCAGCACCACGAGGGCCGGCTGATAGTCGTCGATGAGCGCGCGCAGGGCGTCGTCGAAGTGTTCGCGGCTGGAATAGGTCCGATGGTCCAGGACCCGCGTCTCGATCCCGGCCTGTCGTGCGCGTTCCAGTCCCGGCGCCGCCGGCCGGTTGCTGATGACCGCCCGGATGCTGACCGGCAGGCTGCCGGCCTGAATCCCGTCGATGAGGGCCTGCAGGTTGCTGCCCCGCCCCGAGATCAGCACCACGATGGGCAGCGCAGCGCGGGAAGGCTCCGGCATGGGACGCTCCGGCGGCCCGCCGCTCAGGGACGGATCTCGACGTCGGCGGGGCCCTCGCTGGCCTCCACGCTGCCGATCACCGAAGCGGTCTCGCCGTGACCGCGCAGGTGCTCCAGGGCGTGGTCGGCATCCTCGGGTGCCACGCACAGCACCATGCCCACCCCGCAGTTGAAGGTGCGGTACATTTCGCTGTCGTCCACCCGCCCCTGTTCCTGGAGCCAGTCGAATATCGCCGGGCGCTGCCAGCTGCCGGCCTTGATCACCGCGCGGGTATCGGCCGGCAGCACGCGGGGCACGTTTTCCAGCAGTCCGCCGCCGGTGATATGCGCCAGCGCATGGACCGGCAGCAGGGCCAGCAGGCTGAGAACCGATTTCACGTAGATATGGGTCGGTGTGAGCAGCACTTCGCCCAGGGGGCGACCGTCGAACTCCTCGTCCATGGCGGCCCCGCTGCGTTCGGCGATCCTGCGGATGAGGGCATAGCCGTTGGAGTGGGGACCCGACGAGGCCACCCCGATCAACAGGTCGCCGGGGCGCACGGCACTGCCGTCGATGATGTGGTCCTTTTCGACGACGCCGACGCAGAAACCGGCGAGATCGTAATCACCGCTTCCGTACATGCTCGGCATCTCGGCGGTTTCCCCGCCCACCAGGGCGCAGCCGGCCAGCTCGCAGCCACGCGCGATGCCGCTGATGACCTCCGCCGCCACGCTCACATCCAGCTTGCCGGTGGCGTAGTAGTCGAGAAAGAACAGCGGCTCCGCACCCTGCACCAGGATGTCGTTGGCGCACATGGCCACCAGATCGATGCCGACCGTGTCGTGCTTGCCGAGGTCGATGGCCAGCCGGAGTTTGGTGCCTACGCCGTCGGTCCCGGATACCAGCACCGGCGCCCGATAGCGATCGAGAGGCAGTTCGAACAGGGCCCCGAAGCCCCCCAGTCCGCTCAGAGTCCCCGGCCGCCGGGTCTTTGCCACGGCGGATTTGATGCGCGTCACCAGTTCGGCGCCGGCATCGATGTCCACCCCGGCATCGCGGTAGGTGAGCGGGGCGTGATCGTCGCTCGAGGTGGGAGGTTGCTGTGAATTCACTGGGGACTCCCGTAACGGTAGTTCGCCGATGGGCGTGGGCTGTCGACCGCGTCGCGGACGAGATATGGTATTTTACCCGGACTACGGTACCGGGCGGACAGCGCAGATTGTATCCGGCGGCGCCGCGTGGAGAAACCATTGCTGGGTGTTATATGCTGGCGGGCCTGGGTGGGGGTATCGCCCCGATTGGCCGGCGCAAGGTGGCGGAGGTGGATACGATGAATGTGGGCCGGGTACGGGTCTGGCTGGGTTGCCTGCTGTTGCCGATGCTCATGTGGGCGGGCAATCTGTCCGCCGCTCCGGTCGAGCATCTGTTCCAGGCCGAAGTGCCGGTGGCCGACCAGGGCGCAGACGAGCGCGGTGCCGCCGTCCACAAGGCGCTGGCCGAGGTGCTGGTGCGCCTGACCGGCGAACAGAACGTGGCCCAGCAGCCGTCGGCGGCGGCCCTGCTCGACCACCCGGACCGTTTCGTGCAGCAGTACCGTTACCGGCGCAAGCCGCCGCCCGATGTGAAGTCCTCGGATACGTCCGCACTGTGGCTGTGGGTTCGATTCGACGCCCGCGGCGTGGAAAAGGCGATGCGCCAGGCGGGTCTTCCCCTGTGGGGCCGGGAGCGGCCACTGACCTTGATCTGGCTTGCCGTGCAGGACGGCGGCCAACGGTACCTGGTGGCCAGCGACGCCGACAGCGACATGCGTCGTGCAGTGCAGCGCGAGGCGCACCGGCGTGGTGTGCCGGTGCTGTTTCCGCTGCTGGATCTGGAGGACCAGTCGCGGGTGCAGTTCCCGGACGTCTGGGGCGGCTTCGTGCACGTGGTGACCGCTGCCTCCAAGCGCTACCACGCGCCGGACGTGCTCATCGGACGGCTGTCCCATCAGGCCGGCGGCAACTGGTCGGCACGCTGGACCATGGAGCTCGACGGTGACGAGATCAACTGGGAGGCCAGCGATCCGTCGGTGGACACGGTGCTCGCCGCCGGTGTGGGCGGGGCCGCGGACCGCCTGGCTGCCCGTCTGGCGGTAAGTCCGGGCTCGGGTGGCCAGACGCAGCTCTCGTTGACCGTTGATGGCGTGCAGTCATTGGCCGATTACGCGCGGGTCAGCAAGTATCTGTCCTCGCTCACCCCGGTCCAGCAACTGGCAGTCAAGCGGGTGGATGGCTCCCAGGTGACCTTTGATCTGGATCTCGACGGTGCCACCGGCACGCTGGACCAGGCCATCGCCCTCGGTTCGGTTCTGCAGCCCGTTTCCGGTTCCGACAGTAGTTACCGGCTGAGCCCGTGAGAGCCCGTGATCTGCCCAACCTGATTACGCTGGTGCGCTTTCTGCTGGTTCCTCCGGTGGTGGTGCTGCTGCTCAACCAGCGCTACGGGCTGGCCCTCGGTGTTTTCATGATTGCCGGCTTTTCGGACGCCCTCGACGGCTATCTCGCCAAGCGCTTCCAGTGGACCAGCCGGCTGGGCGGGTTGCTGGACCCGCTCGCCGACAAGGCTCTGCTGATCTCCTGCTATCTCTCCCTGGCCGTGCTCGGGATGATTCCCCTGTGGCTGGTGGTGCTGGTCATCGTGCGCGATCTGGTGATCATCAGCGGTGCGGCGGCCTACCACCTGTGGGTGGAGGTACTCCAGCCCCAGCCGCGCTTGCTGAGCAAGCTGAATACGGCCGCCCAGCTGCTGCTGGTGCTGGCGGTGATGTTCAGCGCCGGTCTGATCAGGTTGGACCCGTTCTGGATACAGGCCCTGGTCGCTCTGGTGCTGATCACCACCGTGGCAAGCGGCGCGGACTACGTCTGGACCTGGGGCCGGCGGGCGCGTCATCACCGACGCCAGGCGGCGCGGGGGTGACCGAGTCCCGGACCTGGCTGGCGCTGGTGCTGGTCGGCGGTGGCGGCTGGCTGCTGTATCTGCTGGCGCCTGTGCTCACCCCGTTTCTGGCGGCCGCTCTGTTCGCTTACCTGGGGGATCCGCTGGCGGACCGGCTGGAAGCGCTGGGCCTGTCCCGCACCCTTGCCGTGGTGGTGGTGTTCATCGTCATGGTGGCCGCACTGCTGGTGCTGCTGGTGGTGCTGGTGCCGCTGCTGGAGCGTCAGGTGAGCGCCTTCGTGCAGCGTCTGCCCGCCTACCTGGACTGGCTTCAGACCACCGTGGTGCCGCGGCTGACGCGTGTGCTGGGCATGGAGCCCACCCAGGTGCTGGACGTGGCGGCCCTGAAGGCCTCTCTGGGCAGCCACTGGAAAGAAGCGGGGGGCCTGCTGGCCGGGCTGGTGGGTACGGTGTCCCGTTCCGGGCTGGCCCTGGTGGGCTGGGCCGTGAACGTGCTGCTGGTGCCGGTGGTGGGCTTCTATCTGCTGCGGGACTGGGATGTGTTGGTGGCCCGGGTGCGCGCGTTGCTGCCGCGGCGCATGGAGCCGCAGGCCGTGAGCCTCGCCCGGGAATCGGACGAAGTGCTGGGCGCGTTCCTGCGGGGACAGCTGCTGGTCATGGTGTCCCTGGGCGTGATCTACAGCGTGGGGCTGTGGCTGGTGGGCCTGGACCTGGCGCTGTTGCTGGGCATGGTGGCCGGGCTGGTGAGCTTCGTGCCGTACCTGGGTTTCGTGGTTGGCATCGTGGCGGCCGGGGTGGCCGCGGTGGTGCAGTTTCACTCGGCGCTGCCGGTGCTGTACGTGCTCGCCGTGTTCGGTGTCGGGCAGGTGCTGGAGGGGACGGTGCTGACGCCGACCCTGGTGGGGGACCGCATCGGTCTGCATCCGGTGGCGGTGATCTTTGCCGTGCTCGCCGGGGGGCAGTTGTTCGGCTTCTTCGGGGTGCTGCTGGCGCTGCCGGCCGCGTCGGTCATCATGGTGCTGTTGCGCCACGCCCATCGGCGGTATCTGGACAGCCGGCTCTACGACAGCACCCCCTGAATGCCCATACACCCGCAACTGCCTCTGGGTCTGCGCCTGCAGGACAACGCCCGCTTCGAAAACTTCCACGCCGGCCCCAACGCCGAGCTGGTGCGGGTGCTGCGCCAGTGCGCCGCCGGCGACGGGGAACCGAGTCTCTATATCTGGGGACCGCAGGGGACGGGCAAATCCCATCTGCTGCAGGCGGTGTGCCGGGAGGCCGAGCACAGCGGTTCCACGGTGGCCTATCTGCCCCTGGCGGAGCTGAGTGCATGGCCGCCGGACATCCTCGAGGGCCTGGAGCAGATGGATCTGGTCTGCGCCGACGATGTGGAGGCCATCGCCGGCAGGCGCGACTGGGAGGAGGCGCTGTTTCATCTGTTCAACCGCCTGCGCGGGAACGGCGGGCGGCTGGTGGTCGCCGGCGCCCGGCGTCCGGCCGAAGCGGGGCTCGCCCTTGCCGATCTGGTTTCGCGCTTGAGCTGGGGCCCGCTCTATCCGTTGTCGGGACTGGATGACGAGAACCGGCTGCAGGCGCTGCAACTGCGGGCCCGGCGGTTCGGCCTGGAATTGCCGGCCGAGACGGCGGGTTATCTGTTGCGCCGCTACCCTCGCGACCTGACGGCGTTGTTCGGCTTGCTGGACCGCCTCGACCGGGAGGCGTGGGCGGCCCAGCGCCGCTTGACCGTACCGTTCGTCAAGGCGGTGCTGGAAGGACGCAAGGGCGGTGACTGAGACGCGTCAGTCGGCGCTGCGCAGCGCCCGCATGGAGCGCACATAGCCGATGGCTCCCACGAACCAGACGATGACCAGGACGACTTCCAGCAGCGCGTAGGGCCGGTCGACCGGGCTGCTCCAGGCGGTCATCACGCCGTAGGCGAAATACAGCAACGCCAGAAACAGGCTCCACTGGTTGGTGTACGGACGGCCGTGCAGCAGGCCGCGCAGGGGAAACAGCAGGGGTACGCCGGCGTACAGCAGGGCAATGGATGTGGGAGTCTGTTTGGGCGGCACCAGCCAGCCGAACCAGATCACCAGCAGAAAGAACGTCCCCAGGTAGCCGGCCAGGGTCAGCAGATACCAGCCTTTGGGCGACTTCATTGCCTGGAGCTGTCCCGCCGGGTGGGGTCCAGAGCGACGGCGGCGTCGGCCACACGCCGCCCCAGCGCCCTGCACAGACGGACTTCCTCATCGCTCAGCGCACGCTTACTGTCGGCGCCGGCCAGGTGGCTGGCACCGTAGGGTGTGCCGCCGGTTTCGGTGGTCAGCAGGTCGGCTTCCGTGTAGGGCAGGCCCATGACCAGCATGCCGTGATGGAACAGAGGCAGCATCATGGACAGCAGCGTGGTTTCCTGACCGCCGTGCATACTCGCGGTGGAGGTGAATACAGTGGCCGGTTTGCCGGCCAGTGTGCCGCTCAGCCACAGGCTGCTGGTGGAGTCCAGAAAGTACTTCAGCGGCGCGGCCATGTTGCCGAAGCGGGTGGGGCTGCCCAGGGCAAGCCCGGCACACTCGTTCAGGTCTGCGACGGTCGCGTAGGGAGCGCCTTCGGAGGGAATACTGTCCTCTACAGCTTCGCAGACCGTGGATACGGCGGGTACGGTGCGCAGCCGTGCCTGCATGCCGTGCACCTCCTCGACCCCCCGGGCGACACGCCGGGCCATCTCCGCTACCGCGCCGTAACGGCTGTAGTAAAGAACCAGAATCTCTGCCACTTACAGGATCTCCAGAGCGTTTTCCGGGGGGCGCCCGAGCGCCGCCTTGCCGTTGGCCACCACAATGGGGCGTTCGATCAGCGTGGGCCGCTGGACCATGGCACGGATGAGGGTCTCGCGGGTCAGTCCCGGGTCGTCCAGGGACGCTTCGGTGTATTCGGCCTCCTTCTTGCGCATCAGGTCGCGGGGTTCCATGCCCAGCATGTCCAGCAGTCGGGTCAGCTCTTCGGCGCTGGGCGGCGTTTTCAGGTACTCCACCACCCGCGCTTCGACGCCTCGTTCGCGCAGCAGCTGCAGGGTCTGCCGGGACTTGCTGCAGCGCGGATTGTGATAGATGGTGACGTCCGCATGTGGGTCTGGAGCCATCGACGTATTCCTCCGTGGGAGCGACCTGCCGAGCTGAACGACACGGTGTCCGGGCGACCGGGCGGGTATTGTCCCAGACCCTCGCCATGGCGTCCACGTACGCCGCTTACCGTCTTCTTGACGCGCTCATGGCGCAATGCTAGCTTGCGGCGTTAGTCCGCACTGCATGCCATGCGGTGGCAACCTTGGGGGGCGGGACGATATTTCCGTGATGAGATCGGTTCGTGTCTTGCGACTGCTGCTGCTGTGCGGACTGATCGCCGGATGTGCCACCGCTCCCGTGCAGGAAATGAGCGATGCACGCCAGGCGATCGAGGCAGCCCGGGAGGGGGGGGCCGAACAGCATGCCCGGCGGGCGCTGGCAAACGCCAATGCACTGCTTGAGAACGCCCAGCGTCAGCTGGCGCTGAAACATTACGCTGCCGCCCGCGAGCAGGCGATGCGTGCCAAGCAACGGGCAATCGACGCGCTGGACAAAGCTCGCCGGGCTGAAGCGATCAAGCCGTAACCGCTTTACAGAATTGGGATAATCGCCCGAGCGATTGCAGGGATGGGGCAGGCGTCACATAACCCAATGACTTAGCTTGACATTCCCAAACAGCGGGTGGTAGGGTCGAGCGACAATGATATACGTCGAAATAATCATGGTTTGCGCCAGCAGGCCGCCTCACACCAACCCGTTTTGCACAACAACAACCCACTAGGGAGATGTACCGTATGAAACTCATCCGCGCAGCCAAGTATCTCTCGGTGACGGTTTTCGCCCTGGTCGTGGCAGTGGGTTGCGCCACTGCTCCCAAGGAGCAGGCGGCACCCGCACCGGCCCCGGCCCCGATGGCCAAAGGTCCGAGTCAGGCCACCACCCAGGCGTTGGGCGCCGCCAAGGCCGCTATCGCCAAGATGGATGCGCTGGATTGGAAGTGGCGCGATACGGCGAAGATCATGAAGAAGGCCGAAGCGGCGGCCGCCAAGGGGGATAACGCCAAGGCGCAGAAGCTGGCCAAGAAGGCCCAGCTGCAGGCGGAAGGTGCCGTCAATCAGTACTATCTCGAGAAGGCCAAGTGGATGATGGAGAAGGCCTCCCGCGCCTCGGGCCTGACTGCGCAGCAGAAGGCGACGCGCAGCGAAGCCAAGGCTGCCATCGACAATGCCGAGGGCAAGAAGGCCTACGACCTGCTGAGCCAGCTGACCTCCGAGCTTGCCGCGGCCAACATGAGCTACACGGTCGTGCGGGGCGACAGCCTGTGGGCCATCGCCGGCCGCTCGGACACCTACAACAACCCCTATGAATGGCCGCTGATCTACAAGGCCAACAGCAGCAAGATCCGGGACGCCGATTTGATCTTCCCCGGCCAGGTGTTCGATATCGAGCGCAACCCTTCCGCGGCTCAGGTGGATGCCGCCATTCACCACGCCAAGACCCGCGGTTCCTGGTCCCTGGGCAAGGTGGAACAATCCGACCGCGCCTATCTGGGCTCCCTGCGGGTTCGTTAATCCGCAAGGATCGTCACCGTCTTTGAGTGCACAAAGGGCCTGCGGGCCCTTTGTTGCGTCCGTCCCCTGAAAACCCGTGGAACATTTTCTGTGCTGCCGCGTCCTTCTGGTAGCATCGCAGGAACAGTTGCGCGTCGAGCCCGCCGATGGCAGGTTGTCCGGTACTGATGCGTCCAACGAAGGGGAGTGAGCGGTCTTGATTCGTAGTCGTTGTGTTTTGTTTCTGGTCGCGATGCTGGTCGCTCCACTGGCTGCCGCCACCGTCAATTTCTCTCTACCGGGGCTGGACGGGGTCCAGCACAAGCTGTCCGAGTACCGTGGCAAATGGGTGGTGGTCAACTACTGGGCGACCTGGTGCCCCCCGTGCCGCGAGGAAATCCCTGAACTGGAAAAGTTCTACAAAGAACACAAGGGCAAAGATGCGGTGGTGCTGGGGGTGAACTTCGAAGACATCACCCGCGAGCAACTGCGCGCCTTCGTCCGCGAACACCACATGACGTACCCCATCCTGCAGGCCAAGCCCGCGGCACGTACACCCCTTGGGTCGATTCCCGGGTTGCCGACCACGTATCTGATATCGCCGGCCGGCAAGCGTGTGGCCCGGCAGGTGGGGCCGTTGACTGCTCAGGCGCTGAACGACTTCATCAGTCGCGAGGAGACGAAGAACAAAGCACAGACGGCGCTGCTGGAGCGCCGCTAGGAGGCCACAGGTGATGTCGATTCGCCGGTTCTATCTGATCTTTGCTGCGCTGCTGACTGTTCCGCTGGTGCATGCGGCCGCGCCCCGCGATCCTTCAACGCACTTCTTCAGCCAGACCCTGGGCGATTTCCAGGACGAGCTCGCCACGGCAAAGGCCCAGGGCAAAGACGGCGTTCTGCTGTTCTTCGAGCAGTCCGATTGTCCCTTCTGCCATCACATGAAACAGACGGTGTTGAATCAGCCGCAGGTGCAGGCTTACTTCACCAAGCACTTCCTGTGCTTTCCGGTGGACATCGAGGGCGATGTTCAGATCACCAATTTTCAAGGCAAGAACATGAGCGAGAAGGATTTCGCCTTCAAGCAGAATCGGGTGCGCGCCACCCCCGTGTTCATGTTCTACAACCTGCAGGGCAAGCCCGTGGTCCGCTATACGGGGGAAACCTCGGGTGTCCATGAATTCATGCTGCTGGGCAAGTATGTCGTCGACGGTGTCTACAGGAAGATGCCGTTCATCCGCTACAAGCGCGAGCAGCGGGATACCACTCTGCAATGATTCGTGTGCCGGCTGTTGTGCTGCGGCCGTTGTCGGCGGCCGCGGTCCTGTTCTGTGCGCTCGCGTCCCACGCACTCGCCGCCGGTGCACCGCCGTCCGCCCCCGGTCTTCCGGATCACCTCACGCTGGCTGAAGCGCTGGCGCTGGCCAACGGCCCGCATCCGGACCTGACGGTCGCCAGGGCCGATGTGCAGGCGGCCCGTGCCGAGCGTCTCGCCGCCGACGCCAACATGGGTTTCAATGCGTCGCTGGATGCCCGCGGCGTGTGGGTGGACCCGTCGCCCGTGGCGCCGAATCAGTCCCACAACGATTCCAGCGCCAGCGTGCTGCTGACCAAGCGTCTGTACGATTTCGGACATACCGGTGCCCTGCGTTCGGCGGCGGAGGCGGCCACCAGGGGCAGCGAGCTGCAGTACACGGACGTCCGCAATCGACACCGCATCGCTGTGCTGGCCAGGTACTTCGACGTGCTGTTGGCGGACCAGAAGTTCGCGGTGACCGATCAGGCCATGGCGGTGGCCTACGTGAGCTTCGACCGTGTCCGCGACCGGCACAAGCTCAAGCAGGTTTCCGACATCACGCTGCTGGAATCCCAGAACACCTATGAGCGGGCCCGCACCGCGCGCTACGCCGCGGAAGCCGCTCAACGTACCACCCGCGCCCGGCTGGCCGACGCCCTCGACCGCCCCGGTTCGCTGCCATCGACGCTGGAGACCCCCCGGCTTCCCGGCATTGCCCGACCATTGCCGGATGTCGACGATCTGGTCAGCCAGGCCATGGACGAAAACCCGCTGATCCTGGCCATGCATCAGGAACTGCGGGCGGCCCGGGAGCGGCTGGCGGCGGCCCGTACCAGCGGCGGCCCGGTGTTGAGCGCCGAGGCGGAGGCGGCGGACTACAATCGGGAGTTCGGTTCCCGCGACCGGTGGCGTGGCGGTGTGATCCTGAACGTGCCGCTGTTCACGGGCGGTAGTGTCGATGCAGCGGTCGGCAAGGCCCAGGCGGCTCTCGAGCGGGTGACCGGTCGCCTGGGGCAGGCTCGCCTGCGGGTACGGCAGGCGGTGCTGGATGCCTGGGAGAATCTGCATACGCTGCGCGCCAAGCGCCAGGAGGACAAGGTGCTGCTCGACTATCGGGATCTGTACCTCGACCGGGCTCGGGCCCTGTACCAGCTGGAGGTGCGCACCGACCTCGGCGACTCCATGGTCCGCTACACCGAGGCCCAGCTTCAGCATGCCCGCACCCGCTACCGTATGGCTCTGGACTGGGCGCGTCTGGCCGCTCTGACCGGCAACAGCAAGTACAACCCCTGGGCGGCGCCGGCAGGTGCCAAGGCCAAGGAGGACAGCAAGCAATGAGAGGCTGGTGGCAAGGCGTTCTGGTGTTGAGTGCAGTGTCGGTGTGGTCGACGGCGGCCTTGGGCGCCGAGGTCTCGGCGCGCCTGGACTGGACCCGGCAGGTGACACTCAGCACCCAGGTATCCGGCACGGTGGTGGCGGTGCCGGCCGAGGTGGGGGCACGGGTGAACAAGGGGGCGGCCCTGGTGCGGCTGGATCAGCGGGATTTCAAGGCGCGCCTGGCAAAGGCACGGGCTGAGGTGGCCGCGCTGAGCGCCTCGCGCAAGGAAGCGGCCCGGGAGCTGGACAGGGCCAAGAACCTGTACGAACGCACCGTGCTGTCCGATCACGAGTTGCAACTGGCCCACATCGAGGACGTCAAGGCCCAGGCCAGGCTGCAGGCCGCACGAGCGGCCCTGACCCAGGCCCGGCTGGATATGGAGCACAGCGTCGTACGGGCGCCCTATGCGGCCCTGGTGCTGCGCCGCCAGGCGGCACTGGGACAGACCGTGGTCAGCGGTTTGAGGTCCGTGCCGCTGATCACGGTGGCCGAGGCGGGACGGATGGTGGCGCGGGCCGGGGTGGGGGCGGAGCAGCTCGCCCGCCTCAAGCTCGGTCAGCGAGTGTCCGTCTCGGTGGACAAGCAGCGGTATCAGGGGCATATCAGCG